>CAIVVG010000084.1 GCA_903909295.1 uncultured Chlamydiae bacterium | reverse complement strand
CACAGGTCAAATGATTTTTCCCATTTGCACTTTGTGGAAAAATCCGTTACCATTCAGCAGTTTTGAGGACGTGCTCTATGGGCAAAGCCCTGGTTATTGTAGAATCCCCCGCGAAGATCAAGACTTTGAAGAAGTTTCTTGGTCCAAATTACCTCTTTGAGTCATCGATCGGCCATATCCGCGACCTGCCAAAAAAAGAATTTGGGATCGACACGGAACACGACTTTGAACCCAAGTACGTCACGCTTCCCGACAAGAAAGAGGTCATTAAAAAGCTCCAGGACGCCGCTAAGAAGGTGGACGTGGTCTACCTCGCACCCGATCCGGACCGCGAAGGGGAGGCGATCGCCTGGCACATCGCTTCCATCTTGCCTAAAAGCACCAAAATCAAGCGGACCGCCTTCCAGTCTATCACCAAAGCGGCGGTCGAAGATTCTCTCGCTCATCCTCGCGATATCGATATGGACCTGGTCAATGCGCAACAAGCGCGCCGCCTGCTCGATCGGATTGTCGGTTACAAGATCTCTCCCATTCTCGCTCGCCGCGTAAAGCGGGGCAAGAGCGGCACTTCCGCAGGGCGAGTCCAATCGGTGGCCCTCAAGCTCGTCGTCGACCGGGAAAAGGCGATCGATGCTTTTAAGCCTGTAGAATATTGGACCCTGTCCACTCTTCTGGAAGCGAAGACGGGGGAAAAACCGTTTACCGCCACCCTCCACACAGTAAATGGCCTTCGTGTTGAGAAGGAAAAAGTGGGGGATAAAGAGTGCTTTCTCATTCCGAACGGGACTACGGCAGGTCAAATCGTCGCCAAGCTCAAAAAGGCCTCCTACCTCGTCTCTCATGTGGAGAAAAAAGAGAAAAAGCGCAATCCGGTTCCTCCCTTTATCACCTCTACTTTGCAGCAGGAGGCGAGCCGCCACTATGGATTCCCCGTCTCGCGCACGATGAGTATCGCGCAAGACCTCTATGAAGGGGTCGACTTAGGGCACGAGGATTCTGAAGGGTTGATCACCTACATGCGTACCGACTCGGTCAATATCGCTCCGGAAGCGATTCAGAGCGCCAGAAAATATATCCTGAGCCATTTTGGCCCTGAGTACCTCCCTGAACAGCCTCGGATTTATGCCTCTAAAAAGTCCGCTCAGGAGGCCCACGAAGGGATTCGGCCGACTTCTTTGAGCCGCGATCCCGAGAAGATCAAAAAATACCTGACGATTGACCAATACAAGCTCTATCTCCTCATTTGGCGCCGTTTTGTTTCCTCCCAGATGACCTCTGCCATTTACGATACCGTCTCCGCAGACATCGAGACCGATCAAAAGATCCTTCTTCGTGCGACGGGCTCTGTGATCAAGTTCAATGGCTACCTCGCCGCCTATGAAGAGAAAAAGGACCGCGATCACGAGGAAGAAGATGAGAATGCGAAAATTCTCCCTCCTCTGGAGCCGAACATGCCCCTTTCCTTAGTGGATGTGCTGTCGGTGCAGTCGTTTACGAAACCGCCCGCCCGCTTTACAGAGGCTTCTCTCGTCAAAGAACTGGAGCGTCTGGGGATTGGCCGTCCGTCAACGTATGCTGCGATCATGAATAAGATCCAAAGCCGCGACTACACGGTCAAGGAGAGCCATGCTTTGAAGCCGACCGAGCTGGGGAAAGTGATTTGCGAAATGTTGGAACACAATTTCCCCTCCATCATGGATGTGACCTTTACCGCCCAGATGGAAGATCAGTTGGAGCAGGTCGCAGAGCACAACAAGAACTGGAAAGAGCTCATCGCCGAATTTTGGAAGGATTTTATCCCTTTTGTCGACAAAGCGGAGAAAGAAGCCGTCGTCCCCAAGCTCATTACAGAAGTGGATTGCCCCAAATGCAATCACAAGCTGCAAAAGATCTGGTCGCGCAGCAAATATTTTTACGGCTGCTCCAATTACCCCGAATGCGACTACACGGCTCCTCTTGAATCTTTGAAATTTGACAAAGCCGACTACGCGGAGGGCTTTGATTGGGAGCAATCCTGCCCCACCTGTAAATCTCCGATGATCCTTCGCCACGGTCGCTTTGGGGCATTCCTCGGATGCTCCCGCTATCCCGACTGCAAGGGGATCGTCAATATCCCTAAAAAAGGGGACATGATCTACAAAGAAGAGGATCTCCCCGCGTGCCCTGCTGTCGGATGTGATGGCCATATGAAGGCGCGTAAATCGCGGTTCGGAAAGACGTTTTTCTCTTGCTCCAACTACCCCGATTGCGATGCGATTGTCAATGAGCTCGATCAATTGACCGTCAAGTATGTAGACCACCCCAAAACGCCCTACGTTAAGAAGGCGAAACGGGGCCAACGAGGCCAGGGGCCGGCAAAAGAAGAAAAGGCTCCCTCTAAGACTAAGAAAAAGAAATCGGTACAGCCAGCTTCAAAACTTTCCGCTGAACTCAGCGCCCTTCTCGGCGTGACCGAAGCGAGTCGCCCTGAAGCCACCAAGCTCATTTGGGACTACATCAAGGCCAACCGCCTCCAAGATCCTAAGGACAAGCGGATGATTATTCCCGATGCGAAATTGGCTAAAGTATTTGGTTCTAAGGAGCCTGTAAATATGATGAAACTCGCCGGCATCTTGAGCAAGCACTTTAAGAAATAGATGTTTCTAGCATTGCTATTTCTTTACTTCCTGACTCTCTCGGGAGATCTCCTCAACGTCCGGTTTTTTCTATTTACGGGGAAACTCACTCAGCTCTTAGGCGTGTTCACGCTCCTCTTTTATGCAGGGCTCCACAAAGGACGCTTTACCCTCGATCGAAGTTTTTTACAGGCTACGGCTCTCTGTCTCTGTTCCCTGCTTCTCTCTGCTACTTTTGGCTATAATAAGCCCGCTTGCATCGGCTTTATCATTTTTTTCCTATTTAACTACCTCTTCTACTTTGCATTTTCATCTGCACTGTTCTCAACCATGAATCCGGAGCGCATTCTCAAGATCTATTGGGCCAGTTTCATCTGTGTAGGTTGTTATGCAGCGGCCCAGATGCTCTTTTCCTTCTGCGGGGTTCTTCTCCCATTCGCCTACCAAATCACCAGAGACGGGATTGCCAGGGGACAAGGGTTTTCCTATGAGCCCTCCTATTACGCTCTCTACATGACCCCCTATGCAATTTTTCAAACGACGGAGTACTTACTGCAAGCGCCTCAAGATCGCTCTCTAAGACAGGTCATTTTAGCCAATAGCTTGCTCCTTTTTTCCACCTCCACTGGCTGCTTTTTCACCTACCTCGCTTTCATTTTGACTCTTTGGGTCTTCAAACTTGCAAAAATCATACAAACCCTCTCGATTGCAAAAATTTTCTGGAAATTTTTGCTCTATACAGCTGCCTTATCTTTTTCTACGATCCTGATTTATCCGAATCTCTTAAGGGAACTGTTTTTAAAGTTTTTTTTCTCAGGGCTGCAACACAACTCCCTTCTAGAGAGGTGGCAAATCAGTATGGACTATTGGGGTGCATTCTTAGAAAATTGTTGGGTTGGAACGGGGCTGGGCGGAGCGACCACTTTTTTGCTCTCACAGAAAGGGCTCGCATTCGATTCGGAAGTTTTACGAAACCAAATAGTTGCAGCTACGAATGTGACGACAGAGCTCTTAGCCAGCCTAGGAATTATCGGTGCAATCTCCTTTTCCTTCCTTTTCTGGGTAACGT
>CAIVVG010000083.1 GCA_903909295.1 uncultured Chlamydiae bacterium | reverse complement strand
CGCTCCAACGCTCGATCAAAGCGGGATACGATCGAAGAGCCTTTCAGAGTGACAACATGCAATCCCGAAGAGGTCAAAGGGGCCGAAGCGATTTTTAAAACGCCCGCGTACAGATCTGTAACATAACGAGTCGCTGGCACCTGATCCAATACAGCTCCCTCAATTTCCCCTGCCACGACAGCATTGAGCAGCTCGGGCACAGACGGAAAACTGCGCAGGACCAATGTCGGGTATTTTTCCAGCACGGTGCGGGCTGGGTCCCCCGCGATCAACCCCACCAAAGAACCGTTCATGGTCTCGAGTTTGGGAGAAGCCTTTTGCGGCGCAATCAGGACAGGACCTAAAGAGAGGATATTTTCCGAAAAATCGTACTGCGCCGTATTGAACACATAAGGCTCTAAAGAGGAGATGACGGCATCAAATTTGCCCGTTTTTAACCCCTCGTAAAGCACGCTGCCGCTAGCAGAGACTTTTTCAAAAATGATCCCATTGTAACCCGCCACTTCCAATAAGAGCTCGTCGACAAAGCCATTGACGTACGCCTGTTGAGGACCAAAATTGACCGGGTACCACATCGGATCGACCGCAATGCGCACCGTTCTTCCCGAGCCACCACAACCAGAGAAAAAGAGAATCAAGAGAAGCGCGAAAAAACGATACAACTTCATGGGTACAGTATGTGTTGAGAGGGAATTGCTTGTCAATACAGGGCATCAAGAGAGAGCTGTTCTTTTTCTCTGCAAGTAATCCCCCCCTCCTGTAAAGTGGTGGGATGACCTATCTCCTAGTGAACTTTGGAGGACCCCGCGATCTCGAGGAGGTCTCCCCCTTCCTCGTTGCCCTCCTCTCCGACCCCGACGTGATCCGCACAAAGCTCCCCCGCTTTGCGCAAAATTGGCTTTTTGGGCGCATTGCCCGCAAGCGAGCCCTTAAAGTGCGCAAGGACTACGAGGAGATTGGGGGGCGCTCTCCCATCTACTTTGATACCGAAGAGCTCGCTAAAGCCCTCAGCTCCAAGCTCGGAGCTCCGGTCCTCACCTTTCATCGCTACTTGGCAGCCACTCACGACGAAGCACTCCAACGCATCGAAGCTATCCAAGACCCAGAGATCCGGGTTATTCCCCTCTTCCCCCAGTTTTCCTACGCCACAACCGGGAGCATCGCCCGCCTCTTTGAAAAACGACTCAAGCCCCAAACCGTTCGCAAGCTCCGCTGGATCAAATCGTACGCCGGACACCCCGCCTTCATTCATGCCTATACACGGCGCATTCGGGACTTCCTCGTCCAAAAACAGCTCCCCGAAGAAGAGACCACCCTCCTCTACTCGGCTCATGGAGTGCCCCTCTCCTTTATCGCAACGGGAGACCTCTATGAGTCGGAATGCCAGCTCTCCTTTCGGCAGATGCGAAAAGAGTTTGTCCGATCCCCTGCCCAGCTCGCATACCAATCCAAATTCGGCCCCGAAGAGTGGCTCCGCCCCTATACGGATGAACTCTGTCAACAGATCGAGGCCAAGCAGGTTGTGATTGTCCCCTTGAGTTTCACCTCTGACCACATCGAAACGCTCTTTGAAATCGAAAAGCTCTACGTCACAGCGATCGCAGCGAGAGGGATCCCCACCTACCGCTGCCCTGCCCTCAACCTAGAGCCGTACTGGGTCGATGCTCTCGCCGAGATCGCCCAAGAGCACAATCTGGTGAGCAATCCGATGCTCATTCGAGGGAGCTGAGCATTGAATTTTTCCAAGTATTTTGAACATTGATGATTCTATCCAAGCTTTTGCTGTTCTCTTTAAACTCTTTTGATGATTGACATTTCTTTCATGGGATTCATGATTAGAGGGTATTCGATCTCCCCAATCAACCGGATCCTATCAATTTGGCGCTGCCTAGCCATTTCACCACTTTTATGAGGTTTGAACCGCTGCCACCAAAGAATTGATCTGATTTTCAAGAATGGAACGTCAAAAATGGGTCTGATTTTTCGACATGAGAAAAAACGCCCACTCGAGTCCTGTGTACAAAAAGGGACCGATCAGGGATACTCGTGAGTGTATGCATGGAAAGGCGCTCATCTTAAAATTGTTTGAAATCGGAGCTGTCCGCTTCGGCTCGTTCCCTTTGAAAAATGGGTCGACCTCCCCCATCTACATCGACCTGAAATTGATTTTCTCCCACCCAAAACTGTTTATCGCCCTCGCTGAAGCGCTTCACGCCCAAGTCAAAAACAGCTCCTTTGCGCTTGTGTGCGGGGCCCCTTATACAGCGCTCCCCTTAGCTACCGCCATCTCCATTCAGCACGCCATTCCGATGGTCCTCCTACACAAAGACAAGAGCGAGTACCAAGCTCTGGAAGCGCACCGCCCCAAACAACTCTGCTTGGTTGTGGAAGATGTCATCTCCTCCGGACAGAGCGTTTTACAGACCATTGCTTCTCTTGAGCGAGAGGGGCTCTCCGTGGAGCATATCGGGGTGTTGATCGACCGCGAGCAGGGCGGGCGTAAACGGCTCGAAGGGCTCGGCTATCAGCTGCACGCCCTGTTCACAATCAGCGCCATCGTGGAGGCCCTTTTAGCCGAAGCTCTGATCGACCCCACAACCGCTGCTACAGTTCTTGCCTTTTTGAAAGAATGAGACGAGCTCCTATTGTCATCGTCCTCCTCAACTGGAATGGAAAACGGGATACGATCCAGTGTCTCCGCTCTCTAGAACAGGTGAAGGGTCCCCACTTTCAACCGATCGTCGTGGACAATGGCTCGACAGATGGCTCCATCGAAGAGATCCGGGGGGCATTTCCCACTATCCCTATTTTTTCAATGGGGGCAAACCTCGGCTTTGCTGCGGGCAACAACTATGGAATCGAGTGGGCTTTGCGAAAACACGCCGAGTGGATTTTGCTGCTCAATAACGACACTACGGTGGCTCCCGATGTGCTCACCGAATTTCTCGCAGCAGCAAAAGAGCGCCCCAAGGCCAAAATTCTCGGCGCCAAAATCTTGCGCATGAACGACCCCGAACGGATCGATCATCTCGGCGGAAGATGGCAACCGGAGCTGGGTGAATTTGTCTCCCTTGCCTCTGGAGAGCTCGAGACTCCCTACTACGACATGGAGCCAGTCGATTATGTGTGCGGCGCGGCGATGTTCATCCACCGCTCTGTCCCCGAAGCGATCGGGCTCTTGGAGCCTCGCTTCTTCCTGTTTTGGGAGGAGACCGATTATTGCTTCCGCGCAAGGCGAGAGGGTTTTGAGGTGTGGACGGCGCCCCGAGCGCGCGTGTGGCACAAAGTCTCTTCCTCTTTTAGTGGCGGGAAACCCCACATGCACTATTTTTGGTGGCGCAGCCGCCTGCTGTGGCTCTCTCGCAACTGCACGCGTCAAGAGCGGAAGGCACTCTACAGGGCCGTTGTCCTCCCCGAACTGTGGAAAGCGGCGCGCCACTATGTCTTAAGAGGGCTCCAGAATTTTGTCACTCGCACCCAAGATCCGAAAAAAATCGAGCGGGTCCGCCGCCACAAAGCGGCTTGCATAGGCGCTCTCGATTATTTCCGCAAACGGTTCGGCAATTGCCCCTCGTGGCTCGTTCGGAAATAAGTTGTGATAAATTTCTTGAATTGGCATGCTCGGGACATGCGCTTAAGTCATCTAGTTATTGGTTCGATCTTCTTTTTTTCGAGGGCTGCTTTTGCCAATGTATCTTCCACAGGACCTGGTTATACCGTGGAAGACAGGTATTTTGGCCTCTATTCCATCGACCTGCAGACAGGGGCGTCAAACACGATTTCACCGAGGTCTCCGCGCAAATAATTCAATCGCGCTTCTCGTCGATGGATGCGGCCAAGTGAAGCGGCCGAAGAAGAAGCCCCCGAATTGCCAGAAAAAACAAGAACGAAAAGCTGAGCCACTCCCTGAGAAGAAACCCTACACTATCTGGATCACCCCATTTGGCGAATACGCCCGCGAAAAAGAGCAGAACCAAACTCCCGCTTTTAGCATGGGCTTAGGGGGCGCTCTTGCAGCCTTTGAATGGAGCAGTGAGAAAAATAACGTCTTTGGATTTGGCGCTGCTTATGTCTACAGTCATGTTCATTCAGACTGGCAACCTCACAGCGTTTCTCGTGGGATCTCCTGGAACATTTTCCGTGGCGACGTTGGGTTCCGCTCAGAATCTGGGCGTGGCTGAGCTCTCCCTTCTTTTCGTCCCGAAGAACTCCATGGCCCCCGACATCGCCCTCCGCTACCAAGGAGAATTTGGCTCGCAATATCAGTCCCATCAAGGGATACTCGAAATCAGCAAATCCTTTTAATCCCTCTTGAAAGACTTAAACGGTTCGTGGTATAAAAGATTCAGGGGTGTGTGTCCTATGAGACGGTGTTTTTCTCTCTTCATTATTTTGTTCCTAGCTGGTTGTCAATCCAACCAATCGATTGTCACAAATGTCGACGAAAGAGAAGCCAATGAAATTGTCGTCTACCTCGCTTCTAAAGGGATCGAAGCCCAAAAAGTGGTCGCTCCTGCAGCGGGAGTGGGCGCGACAGGCCCTTCCGATATGTTCAATATCAGCGTCTCTTCCGATAAAATGACCGAGTCGATGAGCGTCCTTAACCGCGCAGGGCTCCCCCGCCGCAAGGGGACGAATCTCCTCACCCTTTTTGCTCCACAAGGGCTCATGACCTCGACGCGCCAAGATGCGATCCGCTACCAAGCGGGACTGGCCGAAGAGCTAAAAAACACGATCCGGAAGATGGACGGAGTGATCGATGCCGATGTGCAGATCGCTACGCCCCCTTCTGAAGAGACATTGCCCCCCGGAGCCAAAGCTCCTAAAATGACCGCCGCTGTATTTGTGAAACATCAAGGGGTGCTCGATGATCCCAATAGTCACCTCGATGTCAAAATCAAGCGCCTCCTCGCGGGAAGTATCAGTGGACTCGAATACGATAACGTAGCGGTGATCTCCGACCGGGCTCGCATAGCCGATGTGTCCATCAGTGGACCCGGAGAGATGATTGGCGGCAAAGCAATGCCCCAAACGCACGTGAGCATCTGGGGACTTGTGATGACCCAAAGTTCGCTCTCGCGCTTCCGCTTCATCTTTTTCCTTTTCACCACACTCCTGATTGCGACAGTTGCCGCATTGGGCTGGCTGGTTTACAAATTTTATCCCAACCTTTTGCAAATGAAGTCAAAACGTGAGAAACCCGATTGAGCTCGTGCTCAAAGCCTTTTTAAGTCGTTGCCCCCCTGAAAAAAAGGCTGCCCTCACCCGTTTTTTGCCTGAAAAAGAGCGCATACGACTCGAACAACTCCCCTCTTTTTCCGGAGAACCCTCAACGGAAGGGCACGTTCGCGTAATCGATCAGGTCCATTGGTCTTGGTTTTTGCCAACACTCAAAGCCTATAGTCCGAAAGAGCAAAAGCTCTTCCTCTCTGCCGTCAGCCCCCGAGCAGCGCGCAATTTAGGCCACATCCTCGACAATACGCCAGCAGGGGAAATCACCGAGACCGCTAAGGCGTTTTTGCGCAGTCTCCTCGTCAGCAGCTTAATTGGACCAGAAGGACGGCTGCTCCCCGTCGACTATCTCCCCCCCTCTCGCTTCAAGCCGCTCCTCCACTTTTCCAAAAAAGAGCTCACGGAGCGAATCGACCTCCTCGCCCTGCACGACCTGAGCATGGAGCTGCGACAAATCGTCGAGACGAAGACGCTGAAAAAACTCTACAGCTTTCTCACTCCCGCAGAAAAGGCAAGGCTCCAGCAAATTTCAGAGCATCCCGATTCCTTTACCCTCCCTCGAATGGGACTCGAGAGATGGGATGGAACTGAAGAGGGCTTTCGCTTACTTCTCCATCGCAAAGGGTTGGCGCGGCTAGGTGCCGGGCTCTCGGGCCAAGATCCCGACCTGATTTGGTACATCTGCCACCAACTCGATATCGGCCGAGGCAATTTGCTATTTAAACTCTCTCAGAAAGAAGTGAACGCCCCCATCGTAGAGGCGATCGCAAAACAAATTGAGGAAATTTTCCCATGACACTTTTGGCTTTGATTCAGCACGAGGTCCGCTTAGAACCCGGCCGCAAAATCCTCCCCGCAAAAGAATTCACCACCCTTGTCAAAGCAAATGACCTACTGAAAAAAGCAAAAAAAGAGGCCACAGAAGAGGCTGCCCGCACCAAGGAAGAGGCTTTTCAAGAAGGATTTCAAAAAGGGCTAGAAAAGTGGAACCACCAGTTAGCCCATATCAATGCAGAACTCACCCACCTGAGGGAAGAGACCCAAAAACACATTCTCCCCTTGGCGCTGAAGGCCGCCCGAAAAATTTTGGGAGAGGAATTAAAGCTCCACCCCGACCGCATTGTCGATATCGTCCTCACCTCGCTCAAGCCGGTGACCCAGCACAAAAAAATTACGATCTACGTCAATAAAGACGATTTAGATATGATTGAAAAAAGCAAAGCGAAGATCCGAAAAATCTTTGAACACCTCGAAGCCCTCTCGATCCAAGAACGGGACGACATTGAACGAGGTGGATGCATGATTGAAACCGAAGCAGGCATCATCAACGCACAGCTAGAAAACCAGTGGCTCGCCCTAGAAGCCGCCTTTAAATCATTTGGTAAAAAGTAATGTTGAAATACATTTTCTGTTTTTTCTTGATGTGCACAGTCCCCTTGATGGCTCAGGAAGCCGCTTCGGAAGCCCCCTCTCTCGTCACCAAGCTCGCCGTCTTAGCAGCCCTCTCGCTGCTCCCCTTTGCAGTGATGCTCCTCACCTCGTTCATGAAGATCGTGATCGTCCTCTCCCTCCTCCGCAACGCGTTGGGCTTGCAACAGACCCCCCCCAACCAAGTATTGAACGGCATCGCCCTTCTCCTGACTGTCTATGTGATGTTCCCCACCGGACTTGCGATGTACACCGCCTCCAAAGAGGCGATCCACACCAAGCCCCCCATCGAGATGTTTTCCGGAGAATCAGCCCTCTACGTCATCAAAGTCATCGATAAAGGAAAAGAGCCCCTCCGCTCCTTTTTAACGAAAAACACAAGCCCCCAACACGCCCGGAGCTTTTATAACCTCGCCTACCGGATTTTCCCCGAGCCCTATAAAACCCAGCTCAAACAAAATGATTTCATCATCCTCGTCCCCTCCTTCATCACCAGCCAGCTGAAAACCGCCTTTGAGATCGGGGTCTTGATTTACCTTCCCTTCTTCGTGATTGACCTCGTCGTCTCCAATATTTTGCTCGCGATGGGGATGATGATGCTCTCCCCCTTGACCATTGCTTTGCCGATCAAGCTCCTCCTCCTCGTGATTGTCGATGGATGGACGGTCCTCGTGCAGGGCCTTGCAATGTCTTTTAAATAGAGGCCCATCCCATGTTCGCAAATGAAATTTCCCAACTGAGCTACCAGGCCCTGATCCTCATCCTCCTCCTGTCCGGACCCCCGATCATCATCAGCACCGTCCTCGGCCTCATCGTCGCCATTTTCCAGGCCGCAACCCAGATCCAAGAACAAACCCTCTCCTTCACCGTTAAGCTCTTCGCCGTCGTCCTAACCATCATCGTCCTCGGCGGCTGGCTCAGCGGACAAGTCGTCCAATACACCAACACCATCTTCCAAACCATCACCCGCTGGAACGGTGGATGAACACCCTCCTCGCCACCGATGACTACGCCTCCCTCCTCCTCTCTCTCCCCCACCTCCAGCCGATGACCGTTTTGTCGATTTTTTTTCTGACACTCGCTCGCCTCCTTCCTATCTTGAGCCTCTCCCCCTTTCTCGGCGCAAAAAACATCCCCATGACCATCCGGATGATGTTCGGCATTGCCCTCGTCGCGATCTTCCTCCCCCAAAACCTCATGATCGCCCACCATGAAATCCCCTTTAGCATGCTCTATCTAGGCTACATCCTCAAAGAGCTCCTCATCGGAGCGATCCTCGGCTTCCTCTCCGCCGTCCCCTTTTATGTCGCCCAAATGGCAGGAGGCCTCATCGACCACCAACGCGGCGCCTCCTCCCTCCAAATCAACGACCCCACCACCCAATCGCAAACCGGACCCATCGGCCTCGTGTACAACTACATGCTCATCGCCCTCTTTTTCTCCCTCGACGGCCCCTTCCTCTTTTTCCACGGCGTCGCCAGCGCCTACCAACTCATCCCCGTCGACGGAACCATTAACCCCGCACTATTTACCTTCCACACCCACTTTGGACAACAGATCGTGCAGCTCCTCCAGCAGATGATGACCCTCGCGATCCAGCTCTCCGCCCCCGCCCTCATCGGCATCCTCCTCACCGACATGTTCCTCGGCATCGCCAACCGCCTCGCCCCCCAAGTGCAAATCGTCTTCCTCGGCATCTCCGTCAAGTCGTGGGTCGGCATCGCCCTCCTCACCGCCGCCTGGGGCCTCATCGTCCAAACCATGGGTGCCGAAGCCATCGACTGGATCAAGGGCTTAAACCGCCTTATCGACCAAATCGGCCTCTCCTATATGCAAAAGTGAAAAACACTAAGTCCCTTGCCCAGAACAAGACTTCAAAAATGGGGGGCAATATCGACAACAGTATATAGCCCCCCATTTTTGCATCGAAAATAGGCTCAAAAGAACCGAAAAATCGATCAAAATTTTTTTACAGAACACCCTCTGAGGCATCATCCCGAAGAAGCCCAAGAGTATGGGGAAATGAAAAGACAGGCTGCAGCTGAAGCCAATCAGGAGGGGGAACGATATCGGAAGCTGAAAGAACCGATGTTCAAGAAAATCAGGTCCCTAATCCGCGCCCGTGATCATGGGAATTTCAACATCTTGCAAGCTGAGCCTGCTGAGTAAGTGATGTTAAGAGGCTAGCAGCTCCTTGAGCCACTAACCGCACAAACTTCTCTACCTCTGCCTTTGTGTTGTAGCAGCCGAATGAGGCGCGCACCGCGGCCTCCAAGCCGAAGGCGCGGAGGCAGGGCTGGGCGCAGAGATGACCGGAGCGGACCGCGATGTTGCGGAGATCGAGCCAGGTGGCGAGATCGAGGGGGTGGACCCCTTCGATGCGGAATGTGATGAGGGGGCCCTTCTCAGGAGCTGTCCCCACAATAGAGAGGCCTGGCACAGTCTTTAGACCCTCGGTGGCGAGCTGAAGCAGCGACTGTCCGTGGGCGGCGAGCTCGGGGCGTCCGATCCCCTCAATGAAATCGAGAGCGGCTTTCAAGGCGATGACAGAGCCGATCGAGGGGGTTCCTGCTTCAAAGCGCAAGGGTGGCTGTTGGTAGGTCGTCCGCTCTAGTTCCACCCGCTCAATCATATCGCCGCCGCCTTGGACGGGGGGCATCTTTTCTAAGAGGGCCCTCTTCCCATACAAAACGCCCACTCCTGTGGGGCCGTAACATTTGTGGCTGGAAAAGGCGTAAAAGTCGCAGTCGAGTGCTTGCACATCGATGGGGTGGTGAGGCGCTGCTTGGGCGCCGTCGACAAGGAGCACGGCGCCGCAGCGGTGGGCTTCGCGGGCGATCTCTGCAATGGGGTTGACCGTCCCCGTTACATTGGAGATGTGCGCCAAGGCGACGAGTTTGGTCTGTGGCGTGATCTTGCCTTGCCACTCGAGCACGCCCTGAGCGTTCATCGGGATAAATCGGAGTTTAAAGCCTGTCATTTGCCAAGGAACGAGGTTGGAGTGGTGCTCCATTTCGGAGATGAGAATCTCGTCACCCTCCTTCAGGTGGGTGCGGGCGTAAGAGAGGGCGACTAAATTGATGGCGTCGGTCGTGCCGCGGGTAAAGACAATCTCTTCCCAGTGGGCGGCGTTGAGGAAGCGGCGGGCTGTTTCTCGGGCTTGGTTGTAGAGCTCTGTGGCTTTGAGCGAGGGGCGATAAGCGGCGCGGTGTACGGTGGCGTAGTCGTCAGCATAAAACGTCGTTAGGGCGTCGATCACTCCTTGGGGTTTGTGGGCGGTCGCTGCGCTGTCGAGATAGACGAGCTCTGGATGTGCTTTGAAAATGGGAAACAGCTCTCTCATCGGCAAAAGCTCTCGATGAGCCATTTGCGGGCGTCGGAAAGGGGGATGCCGCGCGACTGGAGGTAGAAGAGTTGTTCGGGGTCGAGCTGGCCGACGGTGGCGCCGTGGGAGGCTTTGACGTCGTCGGCAAAGATCTCTAGGTTGGGCTTGGCATAGGCCATGGCGGTGTCGCTGAGGAGGAGGTTTTGGCTCAGCTGGTAGGCTTCGGTTTTTTGCGCTGCGGGACGGACGAGAATTTTTCCCTGGAAACTGAAGCGCGAGGCGTCTTCGAGGACCGATTTGAAGTGCTGGCGCGAGCGGGTATTGGGAGCGATGTGCTCCACCGAGGTGTTGATGTGGGAGCAATAGGTGGATCCGAGACGTACGAGCCCGCTTAAGTGCGTTTCGCTATTTTCTTCGGTGAGCTGCACCTTGGCAGAGAGGCGGTCGAGCTCAGATCCTTGCGAAAACTTGCGGAACTCAAAGCGGCTGTCTCTTTTCAAGGTCGCTCTCAAAGACTGAAAACGGACCGCAGAAGCCTCCACTCGATCGGTCAGCACCGCTTGGGCCCCTTCGTCGAGCACCACATCGATGAGCCCGTTCATCACTCCAGAAGTGTGTCCCTGTTGCACCAATTCCACTTGAGAGCCCCTGCCCAAATAAACAAACAATCGGGGGCTGAAGGTGTGCTCTCCGGTGGAGACGTGGTAAATAGTCACAGGCTCTGTGAGTTTGGTTCGGGGCGGTACGTAGAGAAAAGCGCCAGAGCTCTGCAGGGCGCCATTCAGGAGGGCGAACGGATCGGTCTCTTCTTTCAGATGGATCGCATGTCGGTTTTGGAGGAAAAGGCCGTAGGAGCGAAAGGCGGTTTCAAGGGGCTGACAAACCAGCGATTTGGGGATTTGGGACAAAGACTCATCAAAGAAACCGTCGACGAAGACGATGCGATCCCCTTCTGGCAAGGGTCCAGTAAAGGGATTCTTCTCGGCCAGCGGTAGGAAAACGGCCTTCGCTAAAGGGACATACTGAAAAGCCTCCTGTTTCGGTTGGGGCCACCCAAGCGCCTCAAAGCGATCCCATGCCTTTTTGCGCCAGTTCAAGAGCGGCTCCTGAGGGTCTATAGTCTCTTCCCACTTAAACGGTAGCATAGCCCTTCTCTTCGAGTTCGAGGGCAAGCTCTGCTCCTCCGCTGCGAACGATTTTTCCATCGGCCAGGACGTGCACTACATCGGGGCGCACCAAGTCCAAGAGGCGCTGGTAGTGGGTAATGAGGAGGAGCGCGTTCTCTTTGCGGCGCATCTGGTTGATCCCTTGCGCTACGATCCGCATCGCATCGATATCGAGCCCTGAATCGGTCTCATCGAGAAGGGCGAGCTTGGGTTCAAAAAGGGTCATCTGCAAGATCTCATTGCGCTTTTTTTCCCCTCCTGAAAACCCCTCATTGAGGTTCCTCTCTTTGAATTCGGGGCGCATCTCCATCTGCTTCATTTTTTCATCGAGCAAGATCTCAAAGGCTTCCGCACTCAAAACAGCCTCTTTTTTCAGGGCATTGCGCGCAGCGTGTAAAAACTGCCCATTGGAGAGCCCGCCGATTTCGATCGGATACTGAAAACTTAAAAAAAGTCCCGCTTGCGCCCGCTCTTCCGGAGCGAGTGCAAGGAGGTCTTTCCCCTCAAACAGCACTTCTCCTGCAGTCACTTCATAAGAGGGATGCCCTGCGAGCACTTTGGCCAAGGTGGACTTGCCCGCGCCATTCGGCCCCATGATCGCATGGACCTCTCCTGCCCGGATCGTCAGAGAAATCCCTTTGAGGATGGGCTGTCCATCGATTTGCGCCCAAAGATTTTTGATTTCTAGCATCATCCCACCGAGTGTTCGAGTTTAAGAGTTAATAATTTTTGCGCCTCTGCAGCAAATTCCAAAGGCAACTCGCGGATCACCTCTTTACAAAAGCCATTCACAATCATCTGAATCGCCTCTTCTTTGCTGAGGCCCCGCGTCTGCAAATAGAAAATCTGCTCCTCATTCATTTTTGAAGTGGAGGCTTCGTGCTCCACTTGAGAGGTGCTATTGCCCACCTCGATGTACGGAAACGTATTGGCCGAACAGGCGTTGCCCACCAACATCGAATCGCACTGCGTATAATTGCGCGCATGAGCCGCCTTGGGAGACATCTTCACCAAGCCCCGATAGCTGTTGTGCGACTCGTCGGCCGAAATCCCCTTCGAGATGATCGTCGACTTCGTGTGTTTACCGATATGGAACATCTTCGTCCCCGTATCGGCCTGCATCTTGCCATTGGTCAGAGCGACTGAATAAAATTCCCCCACTGAATGATCCCCGCGCAAAATGCAACTCGGGTACTTCCACGTAATGGCCGCCACCGCCTCCACCTGCGTCCAAGAAATCTTCGAATGGGCCCCCGCGCAAAGACCCCGTTTCGTCACGAAGTTAAAAATCCCCCCCTTGCCCGTCTTGGGGTCCCCCGCGTACCAGTTTTGCACCGTCGAGTACTTGATCTCCGCCCGCTCTTTCGCCACCAGCTCGACCACCGCAGCGTGCAATTGATTCGTGTCGAATGCAGGCGCCGTACACCCCTCTAAATAGCTCACGTAAGAGCCCTCTTCCGCAATGATGAGCGTCCGCTCAAACTGCCCCGTCTCCCGCTCGTTGATCCGGAAATAGGTCGAAAGTTCCATCGGACTGCGGACCCCCTTCGGAATGTAGACAAAAGAGCCGTCGGAAAAGACCGCCGAGTTGAGCGCCGCAAAGAAGTTATCGCCGATCGGCACCACAGAACCCAGATACTCCTCGAGCAACTCGGGAAACCGGTGCACCGCCTCAGAAATCGAGCAGAGGACTACCCCCGCCTCCTGCAGCTTCTTTTGAAACGTCGTCCCCAAAGAGACCGAGTCAAACACCACATCCACCGCCACATTGGAGAGCCGCTTTTGCTCATCCAACGGGATCCCCAACCGCTCAAACGTCTCCAAGAGAGCCGGGTCCACCTCGCTCAAACTCTCCAACCGCGGCTTGACCTTCGGCTCCGAGTAGTAAGAAATATTTTGGTAGTTGATCGGAGGGTAATGGACGTTCGGCCAGGTAGGTTCTTCCATCTCTTGCCACTTGCGGAACGCCTTGAGCCGGAACTTAAGGAGGAACTCCGGCTCATTCTTCTTGGCGGAAATGGCACGTATCGTCTCTTCCGTCAGTCCTTTAGGAAAAACATCGGAGGGGATGTCTGTGACAAATCCATATTTGTATTCAGTAGCAGAGTAAGGGGTACCCATAATGTGGGCCAATTTTACCTGGAACCCATTAAAGGGTCAAAAGAAAAAATGACTAAGAACCTATTCCACTAATAAGTTTCAGTCGATTTTTGGGTTGTTTGAAGTCGAAAATCAGTGTGGGCATAGAATTGTCCTCATGAGTCCCTCTCTTAAGCCCACTTGGGGGTGCCAGCCGAGCTCCCTTTCGATCTTGGCAGTGTCGATGGCGTACCGGAAGTCGTGGCCGGGGCGGTCGGCGACAAAGGAGATGAGTTTCCGGTACTGCGCAGGGTCCACTCCCCTCTCCGCCGCCAAGAGCTCAATCAAGAGCTCGAGGAGCTCGAGGTTGGTCAGCTCGCTCTTGCCTCCAATATCATAAGTCTCCCCCCGCTTCCCCTTGCAGAGGATCGCCCAGATGGCGGCGACGTGGTCATCGACGTAGAGCCAGTCGCGCACATTCATTCCCCTTCCGTAAACGGGAAGCGGTTTCCCTTGCAGGCAGTGGAGGAGCATGAGGGGGATGAACTTTTCGGGGTGCTGGTAGGGGCCGTAGTTATTGCTGCAATGAGACACAGTAGTAGAGAGGCCGTAGGTGTGGGCGAAGGCGCGGACGAGGTGGTCCGAGGCGGCCTTTGAGGCCGAATAGGGGGAATTGGGGCTGTAGGGGGAGGTTTCCGAGAAAGCCCCTGTCTTTCCCAAAGAGCCGTAAACTTCGTCGGTCGAGACGTGGTGGAAGTGGACGTGGGGGAACTTACGGACGGCTTCCAGCAAAGAGAGGGTTCCCTTGATATTCGTCTCTACAAAGGGATAGGCCAATGCGATGCTCCGGTCGACGTGGGTTTCCGCTGCAAAGTGGACCACCGCATCACACGTCGAAAGCAGCCGTTCAACGAGCGGCTGATCGAGAATGTTCCCCTGCACAAAGCGGTAACGGGGGTGGCCTTCCCATTCTCGGAGGGCGTCGGGATGGGCGGCATAGGTCAAGGCGTCCAAGTTGCAGACCGTACAGTCGCTCTCTCTCAGCACCATACGCACAAACGCAGAGCCGATGAAGCCGGAACCTCCTGTCACGAGTAGGTTTTTAAACAATCAGGGCCTCCAAGTAGTCTTGCAACGCCTCTTGCCAGGGACGTATTTTTAAAGAGAGTGCTTTCTCAATCTTTGTCGTATCAAGGGGGGTGTAAATAGGGCGTTTGCAGGGAGAGGGAAACTGAGCGCTTGGGACCGGGATGATTTTGTCGGTGACGATGTGCATGCCGAGCTTTTCGGCCTCTTCGCGCATGGCGAGGGCAAACTCGTACTTGGTGGCGACCCCCTCATTGGCAAAGTGGTACACTCCTGAGTGGCCCAAAAGCTGTAAAATGACAAGCGCCAAATCGGGGGCGTACGTATAGCGGGACCACTGGTCAAAAACCACTTGGAGTTCTTGCTGGGTGCGGAGGTTGTGCAAGAGCTGAGACACAAAGTTTTTGCCCCCAGACCCAAAGATCCAAGAGACGCGCAAAATCGCACTGTCGGGGTAAGCGGCGAGGAGCCGCCTCTCCCCTTCTAACTTCGTGTAGCCGTAGTAATTGCAGGGGCCGGTGGGGTCACCCTCCTTCAAAGGAATATTCCCATCGCCGGGAAAGACGTAATCGGAGGAGATGTGGAGTACTTTAGCGCCGATCTCTTGCGCAATGATTCCGAGGTTTTCGGGGCCGACCACATTCGCTAAAAAAGCCTCCTCACGGTGCGTCTCCGCACCATTAACATTGGTAAAAGCGGCCGCATTCACGATGCCAGTAATGCCGGGGAATTTGCGCGCAAAGGCGCGTAAGTCATCGAGCTTTCCAATGTCCACCTCTCGGCCACTGGCCAAGCAGTTGATGGAGGCCTTGAGGGCGGAGCCGACGAGGCCATTAGCGCCGAGCAGCCAGAGCGTCACGAAATACCTCGGTAAATAGGGGGTTTGTTTGGTCGCGGGGCGATAAAATGGGATCGCTCACAGGCCACTCGATGGCCAGGACCGGGTCGTTCCAGCGAATGGAGCACTCGGTCTCTGGGTTGTACACCGAGCTCACCTTGTACTGCACAAGGGCGGTGTCACTCAACACACAAAATCCGTGGGCAAAGCCGCTCGGAATAAAGAACTGTTCTCGCGTCTCGCTGTCCAGAAAGATCCCTTCCCAAGCCCCAAACGTGGGGGAATCGGGGCGAATATCGACGGCGACATCCCAGATGCGCCCCTCTAGGCAAGAGATCAGCTTGGCCTGGCCGGGCTGGGACTGAAAATGGAGCCCTCGAACAGTTCCTTTCTTAGAAAAAGAGAGGTTATCTTGAACAAATGAGACATCAATCCCCAACTTCTGATAGAGCGGCTGGTTATAGCTCTCGAGGAAAAAACCCCGCTCATCAAAGAAAATGCGGGGCGTATAACGGACGAGGCCGGATAATTTCATGCCCCTATTTTGAAGAAATTAACCTTTCAACGCAACGACTGTCGCATGGCGACCCGTTTCTTTATCTCTGCGGTGGGAAAAATATTCTTTCTCATTGCAGTAGGTGCAGATGCCAGAAAGCTCAATATTGCGCTCGAGAAGTCCCGCTGCGAGGAGTTGTTTTTGACCGATCGCCCAAAGATCGAAATAAAGGGGCTTGCCAACAACCTGATAGGGCCAAAAATCTTGGGGCAGTTCCTGGCGATAGTTCTTGAATTCGGCGTGGTCAGGACCCAAAGAGGGAGAAATACAGGCGATGAGATTTTGCGGCTGCGTCCCCAAATCGCGCTGCATCGCCTCTACGACACGCGCGTAGAGATTTTGCGCCATCCCACGCCATCCCGCATGAGCGATCCCCACTGCTTCGTGCACAGGATCGTAAAAAATAGCTGCTTGACAGTCCGCATGTGTGACAGCGAGTCCTACATTTTTCTCAGTAGTAAACAGGGCATCGACGTGAGGCATTTTATCGATGTTTTTGGCCGTGATGCGCTGCACATTCATTCCGTGCATCTGATGGGGAAAAATCAACTTTTCCAATCCCAACGCTTTTCTCACTTGCTCCCGATTCATCTTGATCCGGTCCGGGTGGTCGCTTGTCCCCTCTCCTAAATTGAGCGATTGAAAAGGACCCTCGCTCGTGCCCCCCGAACGCAAAAATGTCCCATGTTGAATATGCGGATAAGACCCCAATAAGTCGTATTCCAGCCACTCTAGTTTTCCCGTGCTAAATTCCATACACTCTCCAGTCCTCGTTTACCAATACCAAATTTTGAATTCAGTTAACAGCAAAATCGGTAAAAAGGTATTGTATGCCCATGTCCAAAGAAGAACAAGAACCGCGCCACTTATGGTTAGGAGTGCTACTCGCACTCATCGGGTACATTTTTTTTGTCAGTGCGAGCTCTCTTGTCTGGAAATTTAAAGGACGCTTCCCGACCATTCAGATCATTTTTATCCAAAACCTCATCAGCTTGATCTGCATTGCGCCAATTGCCTTGAGAAATGGCGCCTCCCATCTCAAAACCCAAGTGCTGCCCCTCCACTTGATGCGCGATGTCGCAGGAGTCTTGAGCTATTACCTCTTCTTTCTAGCGATCCGCTTTCTGAATCTCGTCGATGCGACGACCCTCAACTACACAGCCCCCTTCTTTACCCCTCTTATGTGGTGGGTTTGGACGAGAGAACGGGTCGGACGCCACGTCTGGTGGTCGATCATCGTCGGATTTATCGGAGTCGCAGTGATCCTCAATCCCACCCGCCAAATGTTCCAGCTCGGGTTTGTGTTGGGACTCTTCGCCGGCATCCTCTCTGCAGTGGCATTTGTCTCTTTGCGCCTCCTCAACTTAGAAAAAGAGCCGATGAGCCGCACCCTCTTTTATTATTTTGTCACCGGCATCATCCTCTCCGGCCCCTTTGCCTGGATCTATTGGGTCGCCCCGACGGGCAACGAATGGTGGGGCGCGATTGGAATCGGGATTGCCACCGCCGCAGGCCAAATGTTCCTCACCATCGCCTACCGCTATGGCACCGCCTCCTACCTCTCCCCCCTCGGTTACTCCAGCGTCATCTACGCCGCGCTCAGCAGCTGGCTTATTTTTGGGCAAGTGCCCTCCTGGCGCTCCATCATCGGCACAGTCCTGATCATCTCAGGGGGCACGCTCACCTACCTGCTGAAGAAAAAACCGGCCACCCTAGCCGAAACGTTCGAGACCCCCGAACCCAAAGAAAAGCCCCCGCTCTAAGGATTTTCAACACACTAACAGCCAGACACTTACATTCGTGTTGACGTGAATTCACGTCAACAGCACAATAAAAGAGGAAAAACGATGGAAACGATATATCGTTTCCATCGTTGATCTTACACC
This sequence comes from uncultured Chlamydiae bacterium, assembly GCA_903909295.1. Lineage (GTDB taxonomy): Bacteria > Chlamydiota > Chlamydiia > Chlamydiales > SM23-39 > CAIVVG01. The sequence continues at coordinate 4,804 of CAIVVG010000083.1, read as the reverse complement.
CCAAGTAACCATGCCTTTTCACCCAGACACTCTCTCCTTGTACCCTGTAGAGCCAGGGGTCTACCTGATGAAGGATAGTGGAGGGGTCGTCCTCTACATCGGGAAGGCGAAGAACTTGCGCTCTCGCCTCAAACAATACTTTGCTAAAAGCGGCGACGGTCGCGAGATGGTCCCCTATCTAACGGCGCAGGTGGAGTCGATCGACACGATCGTCGCTCTGACTGAGAAAGATGCGCTGATCTTAGAGAACACCCTCATCAAGAAGCACAAACCCAAATACAATGTGCTCCTTAAGGACGACAAGACCTTTGTGAACTTAGTGATGACGCGCCACGAATGGCCGCTCCTCAAGCTCATCCGCTACAAGGGCAAACCCACCGAAACGGGCACCCACTTTGGCCCCTACACCAATGCGCTGGCTGCAAGGCAAACGCTCGACCTCATCTTCCGGATGTTCCCCTTGCGCCAGTGCTCTGACATCGAGTTCGCTCAGCGAGAGCGCCCCTGTTTGCTCTATGATATCAAACGGTGCTCCGCTCCCTGCGTCGGCAAGTGCACCCGCGAAGATTACGATGCCCAAGTCGAGGGGGCAATGCGCCTTTTACGAGGGCGCGATAAAGAGGTGCTCAAGGAGCTCAAAGCCCAACTGGAGCGGGCGTCGGAAGCGTTGGAATTTGAAAAAGCTGCCAGCTTTTTGGAGATGATTCACCAGATTGAGCATGTGACTCAGGTGCAGCACGTCGATAACCCGGCCGCCAAAGACTGCGATGCAGTGGGCCTCTATCGCGAAGCCGATGCGATCTTGATCGCCCTCCTCCTCTTTAGAGAGGGGAAATTGGTCGGATCGGAACATTTTAGCTTCCACCTCATCGCATCGAGCGATGAAGAAGTGCTCGAGACCTTCCTCTTGCAACACTACCAACACTGCGCGTCCCTTCCCAAAGAGATCTTTGTTCCGATTGAACTTCCCCCCGCTCTGGAAGAGATCCTCACCCTCCCTATCACCGCTCCCCAAAAAGGGAAAAAGAGGGATCTCGTCGAGATGGCCTATCGCAACGCCAAGGCGCTCTTCGTCCGCGAGCAAGATGCCCGCTCGCTCCACGAAAAACGGCTCCTCGACCTCCAAGAGGTCTTGCGACTCAACCGATTTCCACGCAAAATCATCTGCTTCGACACTTCTAATTTAGCTGGCACCGATCCAGTGGCCAGCCTCGTCTGCTTTATGAATGGGGTAAAAGACAAGGCCCATACCCGCCTCTTTAAAATTCGAGGGGCGGAACGGTCAGATGATTACACCGCAATGCGACAGGTCCTCCGGCGCCACTTTAGCAAAGAGAAAGAGCTCCCCGATCTCATGATCATCGACGGCGGCAAAGGGCACCTCAATTTGAGCCTCGAGGTCTTTGCCGAGCTGAATATCGCCTCGGTCGACGTGATCGCGCTCGCCAAAGAAGATGCCCGCCACGATAAAGGGCTTACTCAAGAACGGGTCTTCGTCCCCCACCAATCGGAACCCCTGATCATCAACCCCCACTCCCCCTCTCTGTTTTTGCTCCAAAAAATCCGCGATGAGGCGCACGATCAGGCCATCCACTTCCACCGGCAACGGCGCTCCAAACGGATGCTCTCCAGCGCGTTAGATGACTTGCCCGGAATCGGACCTGTGAAGAAAAAACGGCTCCTACAAAAATTTGGGAGCGTCAAGGCCATTCAGGCCGCCAGCCCCGAAGAGCTCGCCACCATCAAGGGAATCACCCAGAAAGATATTAAAGCGTTGCTGTTAAATAAAAGGGCTTAGTGTAGCCGAATCGCTCTTTGAGGAGCACCTGCAGGGCTGCCTCCACTCTCAGAAAGAGCTCTTCTCTTTGCCCTTCGTCCAGAGGGGCCAATTTCACATCGATATCGATCTTTGAGTCGACAGACACAGCAACGAGGGAAAGCTTTTCTTTGAAGTGGGCCTGAAAGCACTCTTCTAAACTCCTAGAAATGAGCCGATGATCGATCTCGACCCTCTGAGCGCCCATTTTGAGACGCAAAAAGCGGCTTCGATGGATGGTGTAAAAGCCCAAAAAGAGGATGAAGGTAGCTCCCAAAAACGCCAGACCGAGCGAAATCGAGTCTGCCGGGCGGTGGAGCAGGAGATCGACCATTTCAAGACGGACGATGGGAAGCTGCGGAAGGGCGAAAAATAAAACGGCCACCGCTCCAAAGAAGAGGAGGACAAATCCGTGCAGAAGAGAGAGAATGGCGCGGCGCATAAGGACTTTTAAGCAGTCCCCTCCACTTCTGGAAGAGCGAGGAGATCCTTAAATATTACATGGACAGAGGCGACGTGGAGCCCGGTCCAGGCGCTCACCTCTTCGGCGAGTTTAGTTTGGATCTCTTCCGCTTTAGCCGGAATCGAAACACCATAGCGGATGCGGATTTCCACTCGGATATTGACCGAGTGATTGACCTGATCTTGCTCGACATAAATCCCCTTGACTCGCTCCACCTCACGGCCGAGCAAACTTTCAAAGAAATTCCCCTCGAGGAGGCCAATCCCTTCCACCTTGGATAAACACTGCAGGGCGATCCCCTGAAACACCCTCGTCTCGATATCGCGGACGAAGACTGTATCGGGAAGTTCAATCTCCCGAGCGTCCATGTTTTTTAGTTGGTCGTACATATACCACTCTCCTAGCCCGAGAGTGCTCGGGCTTTTTTTACCAGCTCGCCTTGACGATACCGGGGATCAGTCCCTGAGAAGCCATCTCGCGGAAGCAGAGGCGAGACAACTTGAACTTGCGGAGGAACCCACGCGCACGGCCTGTAAATTGGCAGCGGTTGCGCAGACGCGTTGGCGACGCATTCTTGGGCAATTTATTGAGAGTGTCGACAGCAGCGAGCCTCTCTTCAACCGGTTTGTTCATATCGAGAATGAGCTCTTTCAGAGCCTTGCGTTTCGCAAATCCTCTCTGAACCATTCCTTCGCGTCTCTTCTGCTTTGCAATCGATGATTTTTTTGCCATTATTTCTTCCTTGCAGGCCCTTTTTGGCGCTGTTTGCGGTTCGGATCTTTCTTATTGATAACGTAAATACGACCTCGGCGGCGGACGATCTGATCGCCCTTCGAAGGGTCTGCTTTAATGGATGCTCCCACTTTCATATTATCCTCTTTCAGTAAAGGCTCCCTTTATACCGTTTCCCCCTATTTATTTTCAAGGCTTGATCGATTATCCTCATTTCGGGTATGCTGGTGGCTGAATTTTTTGACTAAAGAGAGACCTATGAAACGAACTTACCAAGCAAGCAAAATCCGCAGAAAGAACACAATCGGCTTCCGGGCCCGTATGAAAACCACCAACGGCCGCAAGCTCATCAACCGCCGCCGTAGAGCTGGCCGCAAGACCCTCTCCGCGTGAAGTTCCCTAAGTCACTGAGACTTAAGGAGCGATCAGAATTTCGTAAGATGGCTCGGGAGGGATCTCGGCGCGTGGGGCGTCTCATTTGCGTCGACCTTTGCTCCGCTCCGTCCCAACGTCTGGGCATCACCGCGTCGGGCCGTTACGGCTCCTCCCCTGAGAGGAACCGGTTCAAGCGGCTTGTCCGTGAGGCGTTCCGCACCAGTCGGGAGGCCCTCCCTGCACGGACAGAGCTCCATGTGGTCCCCCGCCAGAACGCCAAAGGAGTCTCCTGCGCCGCTGTCAAGGAAGAGCTGATTAGACTGTGCAGCCCTTTTCATCATTCCCACATTCACTCGGACGAGCGAGGCGCAGCAAAATCGAAGCGCGGCGGTCTGGATGAAAATGGCCAACTATGCAAGGGTTGAACGAAGAGCAACAAAAAGCGGTCCGCACAGAAAAGGGGCGTCTCCTCGTCCTAGCGGGGGCGGGCAGCGGCAAGACGAAAGTGATCGTCCACCGGATTGCCTATCTGGTCGAGCGGCGGGAAGTCTCCCCCCAAGCCATTTTAGGTCTGACCTTCACCAATAAAGCCGCGGCCGAGATGCGCCACCGGCTCGATCCTCTCATCGGCTCCGTTCGAGCCAAGCAGGTGACGCTGGCCACCTTCCACAGTTTTTGCATGCAGGTGCTCCGCAAGGAGATTGCCCAGCTGGGCTATACGAGGGAATTTAGCCTCTACGATGAGCGGGACATGCAGCGGCTGGTGGGGCAACTCACGAGAGACATCCTCGGTCACGAGGGGGAACTCCCCTCTTTAGCCCCCACAAGAGCGGCTCTGAGTGAGGCGGCCAACCTCGGGATCATGTCGAAAGACAGCCACACCTGGCACGACCAGTTTTCAAAAGATCTCTACACCAGGCTCCAGTCGACGTTGCGGGCCTACAATGCGGTCAACTTCGATAGCCTCATCACGCTCACGATCCAGCTTTTTGAAGAGCATCCCGCTGTCTTGGAGCGGTACCAGGAGCGGTTCCGCTATCTGATGATCGATGAGTACCAAGATACGAACCCAGCTCAATTTCGGCTGGCGGAGCTTTTGGCCAAAAAGTACCAAAACCTCTGCGTCGTGGGAGATGACGACCAGTCGATTTACGGCTGGCGTGGGGCCGATGTAAAAAATATTTTGGAATTCCGAGCGGATGCCGTGGTTAAGCTCGAACAAAATTACCGCTCAACCCCGACAATCCTCGAGGCGGCGAACGCAGTGATCCAAAATAACCAGAATCGGCACGGCAAAAAGCTGTGGAGCGAGCAAGCTCCCGGCAAGCTGATCGAGATTTTTCACGCGCCCACTGATCTCGATGAGGTCAATGCGGTGATTGCGCGCCTCCTCCACCTCCGAGAGAAAGAGGGGAGAT
>CAIVVG010000082.1 GCA_903909295.1 uncultured Chlamydiae bacterium | reverse complement strand
TGAGACCTCTGCGTTCTCTGAGTCTCTGCGGTAAATTTTTTCCTACCCAGAAAATGGGAATGCGCCCCCTACACTTTAGGAGAGTGGCGATTTTTCCAGGCTTCTAGCTTTTCTTGGAAAATCTCGAAGTAGTAGTAGAGGACGGGGGTCAAGAAGAGGGTGAGCATCTGGGAGATGAGGAGGCCGCCGATGACACAGATGCCGAGCCCTTTGAGGCTGTCGGCGAGGGCGCCGCCGAAGCCGATGGCGATGGGGACGGCGCCCATCAGGGCGGCGGCGGTGGTCATGAGGATGGGGCGGAGTCGGATGAGGGAGGCTTCTACGATGGCGTCGTAGGCGGACTTTTTCTCGATCTCTACGGCATCGATGGCGAAGTTGATCATCATGATACCGTTCTTGAGGACGATCCCTGCGAGGAGGATGAGTCCTACAAAGGAGTAGATGGAGAGGGGTTGGCGGGTGATGTAGAGGCTAAAGAGGCCGCCGAGGAAGGCGGGGGGGAGTGCGCTCATCACGGTGAGGGGGTGGATGAAGCTTTCATAGAGGATGCCGAGGATGATGTAGACTAAGAAAATGGCGATGGTGGCGAGGATGGGGAGGGCGCCCATGGAGCTTTTAAAGACGTCGGCGGTGCCGACGACCTGTCCTTTGATTTGAGCGGGGGCGTCTCGGGTGAGTGTGTGGAGGGTATCTAGGACGGTGCCGAGGGGGACCCCTTTGCCGGGATTGAACGAGATGTTGACTGCGGGGAGGCCGTTGATGTGGTTGACGGTGAGGGGGCCGACTGTTTCTGTGGTTTGGACCATCTCGGAGAGGGGGACCAAGGCGTCGGTGCTGGAGCGGACGTAGAGTTTGGAGAGGACGGAGGGGTCTTTGTAAAAGTTGGGGAGGGTTTCGATGAGGACGTTGTACTGGCTGATGGCGGCGTTGATTTGGGAGATGCGGTTATCGGAATAGGCGTATTGGAGGAAATTTTCAATGTCGGCGGCGTTGACGTTGTAGTTGAAGGCTTTGTCTCGGAGGATGTGGAGGTTCCATTGGGGTTGTAGGGAGCGGAGGTCGGAGGAAACTTGGTCAAAGGCGTGGTTGGCTTTCATATTGGCAATGAGTTTGGGAGTGTAGTCGTAGAGGGGTTTGAGGTCGACGCTGGTGATGGCATATTGGTAGAGGGCCTGGACGGTGCTGCCGACGTTGAGGTTGATGAGGGGGAGCGGCGCTAGGTAGATATTGATTCCTGCGACTTTTTGGAACTTCTCCGAGAGGTCGCCGATCACGTCGTCGATGGGGAGCCGGTCTTTGAGGGGTTTGAGCCTGAAGAAGAAGATCCCTTCGCTGGCATTGGGGCGGCTTGAAATCGAGATGATGGAGTGGACGTTGGGGTCTGCAATGGCGATCTCATAGAGTTGTTTGTGGTACTGGACCATTTGAAAGGGGGAGGTGCCGTCGCGGGCATGCGAAAATCCTTGGATGTAACCAACATCACCTGCAGGAAGAAAGTCGGTGGGGATATGCATGAGAAAAAAGAAGGAGGCGATCACGCTAAAAATGCCCAGTCCTAACATGATTAAGCCGTGGTTTAAGGCCCAGTGGAGGCGGGGCTCGTAGAACTTTTTAATGTGCAGGTTCCACTTGTCTGAAAAGCGTTCCATTTTGGTTTGGTGGGCTTCGTGGTAGGGGCGTGTAAAAATACTGCAGAGCATGGGGGTGAGGGTCAGAGAGACGAATCCGGAAAAGAGGACGGCGGCAAAAATCGTGATGGCAAAGTCGCGGAAGAGCATGCCGACAACGCCTCCTAAGAAGAGCATGGGAATGAGGACGGCCACTAAGCAAAGGGTCATGCTGAGGATGGTGGGGAAAATTTCTTTCGCTCCTCGGACGGAGGCATCGAAGGGGGCCTCTCCGGCTTGAATTCTCCGGACCGTGTTTTCCAAGACGACGATGGCGTCATCGATCAGAAATCCGAGTGAGAGGGTGATGGCGACGAGGGACAAAATATCCATGCTATAGCCGAAGAAGAGGAGAATGGAGGCGGTTCCAAAAATGGAGATGGGGAGGGCGAGGCTGGGGATGATGGTGTTTTGGATTTTTCCTAGGAAAAAATAGACGATCAGGACAACTAAGATAAAGGAGAGAACGAGCGAGAGCTTGACCTCGTCAACGCCTTGGAGAATCGATTCGCTATCGTCATAGATCGTTGTGATTTCGAGATCGGCGGGGAGTTGGGGGCGGAGCTCTTTTAAAACTTCTCTGATTTTCTCGATAACGGTCAAGGTATTGACGCCGGGGAGGCGCTGGACGGAGAGGACCACGCTCGCTTGGGCTGCTTTTCGGGTAATGTACATGTGAGAGTATTTGTCATCGGAGGTGCTATCGAGGGCACGCCCCACCTCTTTGATTTTTACAAGGTCCCCATTTTCATTTTTGATGATGAGCTCTCCGTAACCTGCTGCATCAAAGATTTGTCCATCGGCTTCAATCGTGTAGTCGGTCTTTGGCCCATACAAAACGCCTGTGGGGAGGTTGACGTTGGCATTTTGAATGATTTGGGTGACGTGATCGAGGCCAATATTTTTAGCGGCGAGTTTTTCAGGGTCGATCTGGATTCGGACTGCGTAAGGGGCTCCAAAGGCATCGACATTGGAGACCCCTTCGACGGTAGAAATTCTTTGTCCAATGATGACATTGGCGTAGTCGTAGAGCTCGCCTGCGGTCATGATATTGGAGGTGACTGAAAAATAGAGGATCGGCGTCGCAGAAGGGTTTACTTTGGAGTAGATGGGATTGCTCGGCATATTTTGGGGGAGATTGGGGAGCGCTGCCGTAATGGCCGCCTGCACATCGGTCGCCGCTTCATCGATATTGCGGTTCAAATTGAATTGGAGGACGATGCTAGCCGATCCTGTCTTGCTCGTCGAAGAGGTTGTTCTCAGCGACTGGATCGCCATCAGCTGTTGTTCGAGCGGGGTGACGATTGCGTTGGCCATGGTTTCAGGATTTGCGCCGGGGTAACTTGCGGAGACTAAAATCACCGGAAGGTCGATATTGGGTAGGGAGCTGACGGGAAGTGCTATATAGGAAAAGAGACCGAAGACCAAAATGCTGAGCATGAGCAGCGTGGTCATGACCGGTTTGCGGATGCAGAGCTCAGAGAAGTTCATGGAGTACCTGCGACAAAGACCTTGGCTCCGGGATAGAGGTTGAGTTGCCCTTCTACCACCACTTTTTCTTTGGCTTGCAGCCCTTTCAACACAATGACCGCGTCATCTTCTCTCTGTCCTAGCTCCACAGACCGCTGTTCTACAGTCAGATCCTCTTTCAGCACAAAGACTACGGGGCCCGATTGGGTCATTTGGACGCCCGTAAACGGAATGATGACTGCGTCGGGAATAGTATAGAGCTGGATGCGCGAGCGGACGAACTGGCCGGGCCAGAGGCTCCGAGTGGGGTTATTGAAGATGCCTCGCAGCTTGATCATCCCTGTCTGGAGATCGATGGTGTTGTCTAACATATAAAGGGTGCCGGGAAAGGTCTCCCCCTGAAAGTTTTCATAGGCGGTTAAAATCGTTAGCGGTGCTTGCCGGTGGTATTTTTGGATGCGGGGGAGCTCAAATTCGGGGATCGAGATCGTGACGAAAATGGGGTCCATCTGGTTCAAAACGATCAGGGGTGAGGTTCCTGCATTATTGATCAGGTTTCCGTAGTCGATTTGCAAAATCCCGGTCATCCCGTCGATGGGGGCGTAGATCCAGCAGTAGTCGAGGTTGATTTTGGCGCTATCGACCTGGGCCCGATTTTGTTCGACAAGGGCTCGTGTCGCAGCAAAATTGGCCTGGAGGGTCTCGTAGTCGATCTGGGAGTAGTATTCGTCTTTGGCCAGTGATTTGTACCGCTTGACTTTCTCTTCTGCTAAGGCGAGATTGGCGAGGTTTTGCTCGAGAGTCGCCTCGGCCTGTTTAAGCTCTGCCTCATAAGGTTTGGGGTCGATCGTAAAGAGGAGATCGCCCTTCTTGACCTCTTGTCCTTGCTGAAAATAGATGCCGACGAGTTCTCCCTCAATCCGAGAGCGGATGTCGATGCTGGTGATCGACTCGACGTGGGAGAGCCCTTCGATGAAGATGGGGACCTCTTTGCTCTGGGCGACAGCAACGCGGACGGGGACGGGGGGAGGGGTTTTGGGGAGCTCCTTTTTGTGGCACCCGGCAGTGAGGCAGAGGAGGAGGATGAACATTCTTATTGTTCCCATGCGGACTCCTTTTGGCAAGCGGGACTGGCGCACAAAGAGCCGGTCGCAAACCCAAGCGACGCCAGCGCGGTGAACCAGTCCCTTTGGGCGCCGGCTTTTTTCGAGCGGGCATCGCTTAAAAAACTTTGTGCAGACAAAAGATTGAGGATCGTGGCGGTTCCCGCTTTGTAGGTGCTAAGGGCGATATTGAACTCCAGTTCAGCTGCTTTTAAGTACTCTTCCGTGTCGGTGAGGTTTTGGGCAGCGGTCTTGATCTCCATATGAGCGGTTGTGACATTTTGGATCACTCCGAGTTCGGTTTGGAGCATTTGCGCTTTAGCCTGTTCTAAATTGGCCTCTGCAATGCGGACTCCGTTCTGGTAGAAGAAGCCGGCAAAGAGAGGGATAGAGACGGAGAGTTCGCCCGACCAGTGGAAGTTCTTTTCTGCGAGCCCTTTTTGAAATTCGTAGTGGCCGATGTTGAATGAGCTGGCAATGACGGGCCAGTCGGCGCGCTTGGCGTTGGTGACGAGGGCGTCTTTAGAGCGGATATTGGCCTGGGTGGCTAAAAAATCTTGTCTCTGCGCCTGCGCTTGGGCGACCAGTGTATTGACATCTTCGAGCAAGACATCGGCGATCACTTTTTCTGGCAGGGGGGCGACTTTAAAGGCAGTATTTGCGGGAAGCCCTAGATCGACGCAAAGCTGCGCATAGGTATCGACTACGGTCTGCTTCTGGGTCGTGAGTATAATTTTGCTCTGTAAGTACTGGGTCCTGGCTTGGGCCACATCGCCCAGTGCGGCGAGGCCTAATGCAAACCTCTCGTTGGCAGCATCGAGGGAGCTTTGTGCGTTTTGCAAATCGGCTTCATCGGATTTGAGCACCGCGAGGGCGTAGAGGTAGTTGTAATAATCGTCCATCACCGCTTGCATGATGATCTGCACTTGCTGGTTGTGGGAGAGGTCGGCAAAATAGAGAGCCTCTCTCATTGAAGTGGCAGCCGAGGTCCGTTGCCCAAAATCAAAGAGGGTATAGGTTAGATTGACGTTGGGTCCCGCTTGTGTAAAGTAGAAGTCATTGGCTGTCGCCTGAGATAAGTTGTCATATTTTTGTCTCAGATAGCTTCCCTGAAAGCTCAGATTCGGGAGAAAATCGCTGAGCGACTGGGTGTAGGAGGCGGCAGCGCTGCGAGCTTGCGCCCAGGTTTGCCGGGTCGTGGGGTTATTTTGGAGAGCGATATCGATGAGCTCGGCAAGGGAGAGGTTAGCGCTCTCAAAGGAGGGGGGGAGGAGTGTTTTACAGTATCGCGAAGAGATGAGCTGGCTTCCCTGCTTTGGAGACCACGAAGAGTAAGAAGTTGACGGGGCGAGATCAAAGGGATGGGAGATGTCGCGCACGCAACCGGTGAGTAAACAGACGCAAGCAGCCAGGAATGGGGTTCGCATATAAGCCCCTACATAGAAGATTGACTATTATTGTGGAAGGCTAAAAATATAAAAAATCCAGAAACAACAGAGGGAATTGCAAAACTAGAGTCGAAAAGATGGTTTTTCGGGGTGTAGTTTAGCATAGCGGTTTTTTTCGCCCCGAAAAACTATCTTTTCGGCTCTAGCTTTGGAATTTTACATA
>CAIVVG010000081.1 GCA_903909295.1 uncultured Chlamydiae bacterium | reverse complement strand
TCCTCAATACGGAGTGCCTCTTTCTGAAATCGATGAGCTGTTGAACGAATTCGAAGAGCGAGCGATCCCGCTTGTCCCAGAGAAACCAATTCAGTTCATTATCCTGCACATACGGGTTGTTATTTCCCTCCCTTGTATGTCCATATTCATCCCCCATGACCAACATCGGAATTCCCTGAGAAATAAAGAGAGCCAGTAGGAAATTTCTGATTTGCCGCTCGCGCAGCGCTTGGATTTTGGAATCTTCCGTCGGCCCCTCTTCCCCACAATTCCAGCTGTAGTTGTCATTGGCCCCGTCTTGATTCATTTCTCCATTGGCCAGATTGTGTTTTTCCTGGTAGGTCACAAGATCTCTCAGGGAAAATCCATCATGAGCCGTGATGAAATTGACGCTGCTCAAGGGAGTTTCGGGGTAAATGCTCTGGCTGCCGCAGAGAGCGTTCGCAAAAAGCCCCGCCTGCCCATCGGTCCCTTTGATGAACCGGCGCACGATATCGCGGTATTGCCCATTCCACTCCGACCAAGGGCCCAAATGGGGAAAGAGACCCACCTGGTAGAGCCCTCCCGCATCCCAAGGCTCTGCAATGAGTTTGACCTTTGCTAAAATAGGATCTTTCGCAATCGCCTGTAAAATAGGGGACGGGCTCTGCGGATGCCTTGTGAACACCGAAGCGAGATCAAATCGAAATCCATCCACGTGCATCTCTTCGACCCAGTAATGCAAGCTCTCCAAAATAAGCTGCATGACGACCGGATGATTGGTATTGAACGTGTTCCCACATCCCGTATAATCCTTGTCCATATAGTAAACGGCCCTATCGATCCCTCGAAAACAGACCGCGTAATCTTCCTCTTTTCCCTCGCCCGTGTGGTTATAGACCACATCCAAAATCACCTGAATCCCATTTCTGTGCAGCTCCCGCACCATTGTTCGGAATTCTTGAATCGGAGCTTCAAACTCGCTTCCATAAGCAAATCGCCTCATCGGAGCGAAAAACTGAATCGGATTATAGCCCCAATAATTACACTCGGCGCCCGGCCTTACGTGAGTTTCATCGAACTCAAAAATGGGAAGGAGCTCCACCGCATTGATCCCCAGCTCTTTTAAATACGGAATCTTTTCAATCACCCCCAGATAAGTCCCCGGATGCTTGACACCGCTCGAAGCATGTTTGGTAAACCCCCGCACATGCATTTCATAAATCACCAAATCTTGCAGAGGAATGTGGGGCTGGATAACCCCCTGCCAGTCAAACTCAGGCACCGGGAGTGCCTTGGCCCTCACATGAGACCCCTCTCCCCGCCATACATCTGGAGATGAAAGGATCTTCGCATAGGGGTCACAGAGCCAACCGTAGCGCCCCTCACACCGATAGGCATACTCGATACCCCGAGGCACCCCTTTCAAGGCGATGTGCCAAATCGGGCCTGTTCTGTGCAGGGCGAACTCCCTCTCCCCCCGCCCGAATAGCCCTAAGAACACCTGGTTCGCATGTTCGGAGTAAAGGGCAAAATGGGCCTCATCCCCTTGGAAATAAAGGCCTAAATGATGTGGAGGAGCTTGTATTTCTTCTATTTTATCGAGCATAGGTGTCTCTAATAATTTATATATTGATTTTTATCTTTATTTCATATAGAATATCTTAGATAAGATGTTGCTGAACCGGGCTAAAAAAATTTTCCCTTGCTCCGTTATTCTGCAAAGATTTATAAAAGATACTACTCAACCCCACTTTAGGAGGAATTCATGTCCTACGAAAATGCCAAGGCGAACTTACGCGAGTTTGGCAAAGAACTCAATCTCGAGGCGCTTGACTTTGACCAAAATAACACGTGTATTTTAGGCATTGATAACGCTTTTTCACTGCACATCACTTATGAACCCCATTCAGACCGGCTCTATCTCTATTCTCCCATTTTAGATGGGTTGCCCAAAGATGACAAAATCTTGCTGAAGTTGTACGGACGCCTTTTAGAGGGTTCCATGCTCGGCGGACAGATGGCAGGCGGCGGAATCGGCGTGGCTCCGAAAGAAGAACTGATTTTGATGCACTGCACATTGGACATGGGTTTAGGCGTAGACGCATCTGCCCTCAGACGCTTTGCAGCCCTCTTCGTAGAGATGGTAGAGAAGTGGCGAGCGATCGTCGCGAAGATCATCGCCGGTGAAGATCCAGGACCCTTCCAGTATCCAGCTGGCGGAGCTCCCGGTGGTGGCAAACAAGCTCCCACATCGGGCGGCGCCCCCCATCAGCCTCCAGGCAGCAGACCTGGCGAGCGGTTCATCAAGATCTAAAGATTTATCCCGGAGAGGTCGATCGACCTCTCCTCAATTCCTTTTTGGATCAGCTTGATTCCATCCATGACCGTTGAATGGTTGCGGCCGAAAAAATCCCCGATCTTTTGAAACGGCCACTTGAGCCTTCCTCGAATAAGGAACATGGCCACCTGTCTCGGCGTTGCCATTTCCCTTGTTTGCGATTTACCCATCAAATCTTCCGACAGGATGCCATAGTGATTGGCAACGGCCTTGACAATCTGCTCCGGCGTCAGCACCTGTGCCCGTTCCTTGACCAATAAATCGGCGAGCAGTTTTTCGGCGGCAGGTACGCCAACCGGACCCGAAGCCCTCATCGCCAACGCCTGGAGAGCGACCAGAGGCTCTTTCGGGAATTCTCGAACCAGAAAAGCAACAACATCCTGGGAGAGCGCCATCTTCCAGAGCTCGGCCTTTTTTTCAAGGACCGCTTTTGCATCGGCTGGCTCCAGCCCGAGTGAGATGCCCCACTCAAATCGGCTGACCAAGCGAGGCTCGATCTCGGTGAGTTTGGAAGGGGGGACGTTAGCGCTCAAGAGGACGGGACGCCCCATCGTGTGCAAGGAATTGAACGTGTGAAAAAACTCTTCTTGCGTGGCACTTTTTTTGGCAAAAATCTGAATATCGTCGACGATCAAAACATCGATCTCCCGATAGGTGTTCCTAAAGATTGTCATCTGCCCCAATCGGATCGCCTGAACGACATGTTCTGTGAACGTCTCGGCTCTTACATAAAACACCTTGTTGCCCTGGTTTTTTAAAAGGTGAGCCGCTCCCATCAAGAGGTGGGTCTTGCCGCTCTTGGGCCCCCCATATAAGTAAATCGGGTTGAATCCCGCAGGATCGGAGAGGAGCTGGTGAGCGATTACATTGGAGCCCGTCGGGATAAAGTTGTCTAAGGTGAGCCACGGATCAAGGGTGTCGGGACTGATTACGAAAGGGGGAAGGCCCCCTTTTTGGGCTGTTTGTAAATTCTTTCCAGCGACGCTTAAATGAACCCGAATCGGGCGGGAATTGTTATTGACCAGGCGCAGTTTGGGTCTGATGTGCTCTTCAAACCAATTCGCCGCGAACGAATCAGGCGCTTCGAGATAGAGATTTCCCGCATCAAAGCCCACTTTTTTTAAAGGGCGCAGCCACTGGGCGACTGCCTGTGAGCCGACCTCTTTTTCTAATTCAGTGAGCAGTTGATCCCACTCTTGCAAATTACGCCTTGGCTGAGATTTTTTTGGTCATCCACACCTGTTGGCCGATTCCGAGCAACGTAGATAACATGAAGTAAATATTCAGTCCCGATGGGAAGTTGTAGAACATGACGGTAAACAGCACAGACATCATGTTGCCCATCATTTTTTGCTGCTTTTGCGAATCGTCGAGAGGGCCTGTCTTCGGCAGCTTGGAGGTCATTTTTTGTTGGAGGAACATGGAGACCCCCATCAAGATTGGCAAGAGGTGAAACTCATTGCCGATCAGCCAAAAAGGTTGTCCCCAGCTGAACACGACATCGGGAGCCGCCAGATCGTCGATCCATCCTGGAATGAAGACAGCCCCGCGCAGAGGAAAGCTCGATTTGAGCAGATAAAACATCCCGATTAAAAAGGGCATCTGCAAGAAGACAGGTAAGCAACCCATTAAAGGGTTCACGCCCGCCTCTTTGTAGAGCATCATTACTTCGGTCTGCGACTTGCGAGGATCTTTTTTATGACGTTCCTGAATCGCCTTGATCCGCGGCGCCAACTCCTGCATCTTGGCAGTCGAGCGAATGGACCAGCCATTGAGCGGGTACATCATGACTTTAAGCGCAATCGTCAGCAAGATGATTGAAAAAGCCCATGAATGGGTCACTGCATAAAACACCTGCATCAAGAAGAAGAGGAATTTTGCAAACGGCTGCGAAATAAAGGAGAACCAACCCTGAATGCTTTGAGCAGAAGCGTAGTCGGGGTTGTAATGCTTGATCGGATCCTCATAGAGCGCATCGAGTTCTTTCAGCAGCGCATCGTCAAAAGGACCCGCAAAGATCCGGTAAGTGCCGCTTTGTAAAGGGAGCGAAGTCACATAGCCAGGGTAGCTCGCCGCGGCATAAGGTTGGTATCTCGGATCGATCAGCGACAAGCGAGTAGGAAGGACAGTCCCATCGACCTGAGCTACTTGGTATCCCTTGGCCACCTGACTTAAAGGATCGATGATGACCCCCAAAAAGCCGTTGTTATTGCTGATCCAGTTCGGGTTGATCGTCGCCACCTGAACCGGCGCCCCTTTTTTCGGTAGATCGATCGTCTCGACCTCCAAACTGTTTTTTACCGTCGCCTGGAACTTGAGCAACGGGCTGTAAGACCCGCTGACCAGCTCCACATCGGGAACCCCCGAATGGATCCAAAGACCCTCCCCATCCACTTGAACATCTAGCTGGAAGCAATAAGGGCCATTTCTCTCCTCCGGGATCGAATAGGTTTTCGTGATCCGCTTGCCGCCCGACATCCCCTCAAAAGAGATCAGATTTTTTTCAAACCGCGCAACCCGGAAATTGTCTCCTTCCCCAGTGCTCAGCGCATAATACTGAGGAGGCACGAAGCTCTTGAAAGAGCCATCCCCATTCAAAATCGATCTTCTCAATAGCGGATAATAACCACCCAGCACCCCCTGCTCTTTCAAGACCCTCGTTCCCCCTTCCAATACATAGTGAGGGCGGAGCGGGAAGTGAGCATTGATGGGGGAGTCTCTAAGAATTTCCCGATCGATATCAATCTCTTTGACCAGAGTATTTGCGTAAGGGAGGTTGATCTCGGCTAAGCTCCCTCCGCGCGAAGAGAAAACGAGCTGCTGATACTGATTTTCCAAGACGTAAAACGTTTCCCCCGATGGAGGAACCACAGCAGGGCTCGCATCGACAAAGAGAGGGGCGCTCGAGAGCACCGTCGCAGGCTTTGATTGGACGGCTGGTTGAGAAGGGGAGTCGAACCAGTAGTGAACGCCCATGAAAGTAAGGGTGACGCAAGCGAGGAAGAGGAGAGAACGTTTATCCATGAAAACCCATTCGTTATTGACGGAAATCGTATCACAAAAACAAAGTCTTTGGATAGGGGTATTGTGCGGACCCCCTTTGCGCCTATTTACGGAATGGGGTATCGTGTAGGGCACCATGATTACTCGCGATGTCCTGGTTGAGAAAACAAATAAAATGCAAAACTGTATAACTACATTACTCGAACAGTCTGTGATTATGTTCTTGCACTTTTCCTAAGCCTATGCAATTTTGAGATTAGAGGGTGTTCTGTAAAAAATATTTCATCGAGTTTTTG
>CAIVVG010000080.1 GCA_903909295.1 uncultured Chlamydiae bacterium | reverse complement strand
TCCAGTGACGACAATCCTTTTTTTTGTCATAGACACTCCACAAAAATTTCCTTTCTAGCAGGGCAATTATAGCAAAAAAGAGGTTTACTGAGAAGCGCCGTTGTTTGACCCAAAAAAATGAAGCATAGAGGCACAAAGTCGAGGGCTTTGCCCTCGAGCTCCCATCAGAGGACTTACGTCCTCTGAACTCCTATGATTTGGGATTCAAAAGGGCCTAAGCCCTTTTGCGGTGCTCGAGGCGAAGCGTCGACTCTGTGCTACCTGTCGCCTCTCTGTGGCTCTGTGGTTAAGTCTGTCTCTATAACCAGGTCGACGATCTGAGCCTCTTTGCAAAGGCGTTCTAAAGAATATTTTTCTCTCATGCCAGGCATGAAGATATGGATGATGCACCAGCCGTAGTCCAAAACGACCCAATCCCCCGTCTGGAAGCCCTCTGTGTGGATGGGGTCTTCCCCAATCTTATCTAACTCGTCTACAATGGCTTTGCCAATGGCTGTAACGTGCCGATCGACATTCCCCTCGGCAATGATCAGGTAGTCGGTAATGGTGGAAAGACCTTTGACGTCGAGCGCCAAAATGTTCAGTCCTTTCTTATCGTAGATGACTTGAGCGATTCGATTGAGTATATCTAATAAATTCATGACGGCGAGTATAACCTATGCGTTTGGATGTAGTCCAGGACTTTCGCAGGGACGAGATGGGAACAGGGCTTCCCCTCGCGAAGCCGCGCCCTGACCTCTGTGCTGGAAATTTCAAAAATTTTAGTGACAATGGCCTTGGCATTGGGGTCAAACTCCAGGTGGCCGTGGTGGCGAGACCCAACGAGGGGGGGCGCTAGATGGAGGAGCTCGGAAGCATTTTTCCACTGGGCGAAGTGGGCCGCCGACTCATCTGAGAGGAGCAGGTGGTACTGAACGCCAGGTTTTTGGAGGGCTTTGATGGTGTCGATGGTGTAGGAGGAGCCCTGTTTTTCTACTTCGTAAGGTAAAACGGAAAACGGGGGGATCCCCTCGAGGCTTAAACGAACCATGTTGAGGCGGTGGGAGGGAGACGCCTCCGGGGGGTGATCCCCCCGGAAAGGAGAGCAAAAAGCGGGACAGAAGAGGACTTCATCCAGGGCGCACCTCTCCATCAACTCGATGGCGAGGTTGATATGCCCGAAATGGATGGGGTCAAAGCTGCCCCCAAAAAATCCTACTTTTTTCACGTCATTTCAGCGATTTTCTTCTCAATCTCCTGAATACCTAAATTGGCTTTTTCTAGTCTCTCTTTTTCTTGGGAGGCGAGCTCTTGGAGCTGCATTGCTCTCTCAAAGTCAAGCCCAGAACCACCCAATGTCTTGCGGTAGGATTCAAGTTGGTCTTTGATTTCCTGGCGGCGCTCTTTTTTCTGTTGGAGCACGGTGCGGAGGTTTTCCAGCATTTGTTTGTCGTCATCGCTCAAGTTAAAGAGGTTCTGCTCTTTTTTCTCAGCAATCGCATCTTTGATGGAACGGAGTTGCCGCTCAATTTGCTGCTTTTCAAGCTTGGAGATTTCCAATGCATCGAGCTCGGTCACAATCGCCAGATACGCCTCATTGAGGGGCTCGAGCTCCATTCCCGCTTTCGATACTTGGCCAATTCTCTCTTTCAAAGCCACGACCCGTTCTCTGCGCAGACGGTGTTTTTCTTTTTCAGCTTCTTCCTGTTCGCGAGCCCGTTTTTCCTGAGCGTCGACATGAGGAGCTCGAAGCGCTGCCAGAGTGTCTCTTAAGGCAAACACATCATCGCGATGGAGGGAGACTTCTCGCATGCTGCGGGAAATTTGCTCGAGTTCTTTGTCGAGTTCCTGCAGGCCCATCCCCTCGGAGCGAGTTTTGAGTTCGTCGATCTTTGCATCGATGAGCAGGCGCTGCTCAGAAGAGGCCTGTTTTTTCTGAGTGACCTCTTTTTTGTGCTCTTTTTCCAGCACTTTGATCTTGTCCCAACATTCGCTGAGCTTCAGGCGGGTTCGGTTGAAAACACCGCTGCTGAGAGTGAGGAATTTTGCCATTCCCTGAAGAGCCTTGATCTCACCGCGCAGAGCGTAGTAAGGGGCTCCGACAGCCTCTTCCCCTTGGAAGTGGCGAGAGACAAAGAGATCGATATCTTTCTCAAACTCATTGCCAACGGCGTCCATGAGCTCTTTTCTCTTGGGGAAAATTCGATCGCCCAGTTCTGAGAGCCGCTTGAAGAATTTGGTCTTGAAGCGAATGCGCATATCGGTCTTGATGATCTCTTTGCGCAGACCAGCGAGACGACTCGCTAGAGTATTGAGGAGATTGAGCTCGCGCTGGATCTTGTTGTAGACACCAATTTTTTGCTCGAGTGTTTGAGGGATATCGGTAAACGCGATATCTCCCGCCTGAGCTAAAAGCGTCTCCAGCTGAGCCAAGTCGGTCTCAATGGACCCGATAGCAAGGTCAATTTGCTCCATGGCAAATGAGCTTTGCTCTTCAAGAATCTCTTTGAGACGTCTTGCCTCGACAGTCAGTTCAACGTACTCACCCCATAACTTGGAGCGAATGGCGGAATTGAGGTTTTCCCGGAAAAAGGGGAGAACCAGGCGGCGCACTTCCCAAAACTCGCGGAAGTGGGGACTCCCCTCTTGAGAAATCGCATTGCGCATGAACACAAGTCCATGAGCAATTTTTTCTTCAGGGGTGGGGAGTAGATTTAGTTTTTCGGAAAACTCCTGAAGAGGCAGGGGTTGAGAGACCTCTGTTTCAGAAGAAAAATCAGCGGGAGATGTCATAAGTTAAGCCTTCAGCACAAAAAAATA
>CAIVVG010000079.1 GCA_903909295.1 uncultured Chlamydiae bacterium | reverse complement strand
TTGTCAAGAATAGATCGCTGTGCTAAAATGAACTGCAATTTATGAACTTTAGATTGCTCGGCATTCCCGTTACCATCCACCCCTCCTACTGGATCTTTTTGGGGTATGCCGCCTTTGTTTACGGCTCCGTGGACGCTCTTCTCTGGGAGGGGATCGGCGCCCTGACATTTTCGATCCTCTTCCACGAATATGGGCACGCCCTCACAGCGATGTCCTTTGGGCAAAAGCCCTCCGTCCACCTGATTGCATTTGGGGGGTACGCCTCCTTCAATGGGATTGGGCTCTCCCGCAAGCAGCACTACTGGATTACCCTCAACGGCCCCTTAGCCACCCTGTTTTTAGTCATCGTCTCTTACAATCTCCTCCACCAAGGGGCATTTTGGGGGCTCCTTTTGCGGTCCAATCTTTTTCTCCTGTTAGCCAATTTATGCCCTCTCTACCCCCTCGATGGAGGGAGGCTTCTGCGGCACGCACTGGAGAGCAGGTGGGGCGCTGAGCAAGGGACGAGGCTCAGTCTCCTGATCGGCCACGTCGCCGCGCTTGCCGGCTGTATCTACTTTTTTGCCACGGACAATTACATTTTCGGCTCGCTCTTTGTCTTCCACGGCCTGAACAATTGGCAAGTCTACCAAGAAGTAGTGCGGACCCAGGTCAAAATGACCCCTCATATTTTGTACCAAGAGGGGATGAAGGCCATGGTGGGCGACGATATAGGACGGGCCAAACTCCTGTTTCGGCGGTTGCTCAAGCAGGCCGATAAGCAGCTGCAGACTGCGGCAGCCGAAGGGCTGGCAACCGTTCTAGAGAAGGAAGGGGCAAGTAAAGAGGCCTATCACTTGCTGCTCAAAGCAGACCCCACCTATCTGAAGCGGGGGAAATGGCTCCTTTGCAAACTGGCCTATACTCAGGGTAATTATTCTCTGGTCGACACCTATGCGCGAGACATCTACGAGATCCATCCCGCATTTGAGACGGCGCTCCTGATCTCTCGGGCTTATGCCCAACTCAAGCGCCCCGAAGAATCGGGCGGCTGGTTTCATACTGCTTCGCTCTTTGAAGATGCCCCCAAAGACAAGCTCCGCGAGATTTTGGACGACCGAATGTACGATCCGGTGAGAGGGGATGCTGCTTTTCAGAGCTATGCACAAAAAGTCGCCAGTCTGCTATCCTCCTCTTCATGAAAACAACCGTTCTCCTCGCTGTTGAACAAGCCGTCCGCGCGATCGAAGTGCTCAAAGAGCCCCACAACCTCCAATTCATCGAGCAAGCCGCAGAGATGATTGCAACCTGCTTTGAGAATAACCACAAGATCCTCATCGCCGGCAACGGCGGCAGTCTGTGCGACGCCGCCCACTTTGCCGAGGAGTTGACCGGGCAATTCCGCCACCGTCGCAAAGCGCTCCCTGCCATTGCGCTCTCCGACCCAGGCCACCTGACCTGCGTAGCCAATGACATGGGCTACGATAACGTCTTTGCTCGCGGCGTTGAAGCGCTGGGCCAGAGCGGCGATATCTTCATTGGACTCACAACGAGCGGCAATTCCCCCAATATTTTCAAAGCCGTCATGCTCGCAAAAGAAATGGGATTGCAAACGATTGCCTTTTTAGGTAAAACAGGTGGAATGTTAAAAGATAAGAGCGATCTGGAACTCCATATTCCCGGTTTCCCTTACTCTGACCGAGTCCAAGAAGTGCACATGGCTGCAATTCATATCATCATCGAACGAATTGAGGAGAAACTCTTTGTTGAAAAACGGCTTCCTCTTTGGGTCGCGGCTCATTGAGAGCGGCGCCTCCTGGATCTTCGCTCCCATCAGCTGGGTTTGGGGCTTTGTCACCCACTGCAAAAATCGCTGCTACCACCATGAGCTCCTGAAACCCACCCGCGTCTCTAAACCTGTTGTGAGCATCGGCAACATCACCGTCGGGGGAACGGGCAAAACACCCCTGATTCACCTCCTTGCACAAACGCTCTCTCACCACAAAGTCGCGATCTTATCCCGCGGCTACGGGAAAATTCCCGACGAGCCGATGTTGCTCGCAGAGCGCCTCCCCAAAGCCAAGATCTACATCGGAAAAAACCGAGTGGCCCTCGCTCAAAGGGCGGTGAGCGAAGGGGCCGATCTCCTCCTTCTCGACGACGGCTTGCAATACCGCAAACTCCACCGCGACTTCGAGTGGGTTGTGTTAGACGACCGAGACCCCCTCGGCAAGGGGCGCTACCTCCCTTGGGGCTATTTACGAGACAGTCCTCAGCGGCTCGACGGAGCCGATGCTCTCTTTATCCAAGGCGATCACCCCGATTTCCCCCAAGCAATTGGCTTTAAGCTGAGGGTGGCCCGTACCCTCAATCGCTCTGGCACCGAAAAAGAGGTCCTTAGAGGCGACCCCGTCGGTATTTTTTGCGGCATCGGCTCCCCCCGCAGATTCAAGAAAACAGTGTCCGATCTGGGCGCCGACGTGGTCGCCGAATGGATTTTAGCTGACCACCAGGTGGCGAGGGAAAAGGGATTAAAGAAATTTATTGATAATGCGAAGTCGTTGGGGGCGAGCTACATACTGACGACTGAGAAAGATGCTGTGAAGCTACCTATAGGACTGCGCCTCTCCTTGCCGCTCTACTATCTGGAGATGGATACAGAGATCGTGGAAGGGAAAAGAGACTGGGATCTCTGGATTGCGAAAATAGAGAGAAGTATTCATAATGGTCCCCATGAGTGAAATAAAAATTACCCTTCCTAAGCTCGGCGAGAGCATTGTCAGCGCAACGATTGTGCAGTGGTTCAAACAGGTAGGGGACTCGATTGCCCTCGACGAGTCGCTGTTAGAAGTTTCGACTGATAAGGTCAATAGCGAAATCCCTTCCCCGGTAGCAGGTGTTTTAAAGGAGATCTATGCTTCTGTAGGCCAAGAGTTGGCCGTCGGAGCCCCCTTAGCGCTGATTGCCACTCAAGGAACCGTTGTTGAAAGGGTGGAGCAGCCCAAAGCCGCGCCCCCATCGATTGCGGCGCAGTCCGATTTTGTCTCCCCCTCCGTCATACGCGCCCTCCAGGAAAAAAATATCCCTTTGAGCGAGATGGGAAAAATCCCCCACACAGGGGAAGGGGGAAGGCTCACCCGCAAAGATGTGGAAAATTACAAAGGGGCTTGTGATAAGACCGAGCGCTTAAAGATGAGTCCGCTCCGCAAGGCGATCGCCGACAACATGGTCCGCTCTTTTTACGAAGCGCCCCACGCCTCTCTGATCACCGAAGTGGATGTGACCGAAGTGATGCAGAAAATTCGGCGGGATAAGCAATCCTTTTTAGAGCAGTATGGCGTCAAACTCACCATCACCGCCTTTGTGGCGAGAGCCATCACTCGAGCCCTCCGCGCTTATCCGCTCATCAATGCTTCGCTCGACGGAGATACAGTGGTGGTGAAGAAATTTGTCAACCTGGGGATCGCTGTCAGCGTCGATCAGGGCGTGATGGTCCCCGTGATTCGCGGTGCCGAGGGGATGGGCATTCCAGAACTGTCCAAGCAAATCAACCTGCTTGCTGAAAAGGCGCGCAACCAGACACTTGCTCCCAACGAAGTGCAAGAGGGGTCGATCACAATGACCAATTTTGGCATGACCGGCACCATGATCGGTATCCCCATCATCCGTTTTCCTGAAGTGGCAATTGTGGGTCTCGGAGCGGTGACTAAAAAGGTCGCTGCCATGCCCGACGACACCATGGCCATTCGGCAAGTGTGCATGGTCTCCTTGACCTTTGACCACCGAGTCTTAGACGGCCTCTACGGGTGTGGCTTCCTGAATGACCTCAAACGGCACCTAGAAACCGACCTCGAATTATGATTCGAAAACTTCCCTGCGGTGGCTATCGCCTGTACTCCCGCAAGAAAAACCCCAAGACCGGAAAACGGCGGAACCTGGGGACTTTTCCTACCCGCGAAGCCGCCGTTAAACACGAGCGCGAAATCCAGTTCTTTAAACGACGCTAACTATACCCAAACAACCTGAACTGCGCTCGAGCTATCTGTTACGCTGCGGCAAGGCACTTGCCGCCCCCTGACAGTCGGAGAATCTTCTTCCTTCAGGAAGAAGTTCTTCAAAAGTTGGTTGGGTATAAAATTCCTTAATCAGTTAATATGAGGGATGACCCCTTATGGAAGGGTGTGGGTTTTCTTCGCATGGAACGGCAACCTCCTTTCGTTCAAGAGTATAGGCAACAGGCCGAGCAGCTGCTCGCAGCTGGGGCAGTGGGCGAGCCGCTCTTTTCTAAAGGCACTTATCAGATCGAAGTGCAGGAAAAACCCAAGAAAAAGATGTTTCCCTTTTTGCAGATGCAAGATGATGGGACGTTGACCGACTTTTTCTGCAGCTGCAAGGTCTCCGAGTCGGGGCGCGGATGCCCCCACCTGGCTGCGGCCTATTTGTTCTTGTTGGGCGGGACCGACCAACCTCTCCACGTCCGCTATATCCACTCATTTTGGAACCGGCTGTTTCAGCTAGAGAGTAGGCGGCTGGGGTTTGAGACCGACTGCCTCAAACAGGAGGGGGAGGGGGTTTATTCCTGCTCGTCGGAGACCAAAAAAGAGCTTTTCCGGATTACAGCGACCACGGCCGAGACAAAAAAACGGCTGAAAGAGATCCTCTCTGAGCGGGTGGTCGAGACGGAGGAAACTTCGCTCAAATTCTCCAACTTATCTCCGGAGGAGCTGGCGGCGTTTCGGGCCGGGAGGGCCGATGCGGCTCTTCGCTATGAGTTTTCGTTTTGGTCCGACCTGGCCAAATGGTGCCTCTTTTTAGGGGGAGAAGTGAGCTTTAAAGGGAGTCCCATTCCCCATGAGGGAATGGCCCATTTCCCTGGACTGACTTTTCAGTTTTACATTTCAGAGGCCAACTGGCCTCAGCTGATCCCGGCCTTGGCTACCGTCCGCTCTTCGCTGCAGGTGTTTGATGGGGAGATGCACCTGATTTCCAATGTCGTCTATGACCGGAGCGAGAGAGCCTTACGCATCGAGAAAAAAGGAGCCGTCGCGACGGGAGAGGGTCCCGAGGGAATTTCTCTTGGCGATTGGGTCTATGTCGAGGGAAAGGGGTTTTTCCGAGGGCGCAATGACCCCCTTTTGGACAATGATCTCATCCCTGCAGAACAGATCGCCTCTGTTTTATCTCAATCGGCGGCGACTCTGCAGCGGTTTTTCCCGGTTCACAGCGAGCCGCAAAAAGCTCGCTACCATCTTTTTTTCGATGAGCATGCGGCTCTGCACATCCAACTTTTTGTAGAAAAAGAGGGAGATATAGAGGCCTCTTTTGTCCCTTGGGTCTATGTGGAGGGGAGAGGATTTTTCCTCCTCGAAGACTGGATGTTTGAAAAGGTGGAAAAAGTGGTTCCTAAAGAGCAGGTCTCCGAGTTCGTGGGAAAACACCGCTTTTGGCTCCATAATTTTCCCGGGTTCCAAACCCACTTGGGCAGTTTAGAATCCCATTTAGTCTACCGGCTCGACGCGCAAGGGACTCTCCATTTTGATGCAGAGCTCAATTTTCCCGAAGAGGTGGGAGAAACGCTCCACTTTGATGAATGGGCTTACGTGCGCGGACAGGGATTTTACATGAAAAAAGAGCGCTCGGGCCGCCTCCCGATCCACCCCGGCCAACAGATCCCCAAGGAAGAGGTAGGGGCCTTCGTCGCAGCGCATCGCGAAGAGCTCGAACAGGTCTCCCACTTTTTCTGCGAAGGGCAGCTCGTGCATAAAATGGGACTGATCGCCGGGTTCAATGGAGACAAGCAGATCTTTTTAAGACCGCATGTCGAATATGCAGAAGGGGTCGACCCGGAAAAGATCCGTTTTTTTGGCGATTTTATCTATGCAGAAGGGAGGGGTTTTGCCGAGATGCCCCCCAACGCAAGGCTCCCTCACCGCTACCAAGAACCGGTGGTGATCCCCGCCTCCCAAGAAGCCCCCTTCTTGGCCTACGAACTCGAATCGCTGACCCCCTTTCTATTGGAGATCGATCCACGCCTCAAAAAACCAGAAAGGCTCCACCTCAAAATCCGCCAAATTTCGCGAGACCGCAAAAAGCGAGTCGGTGAGTGGCTCGTCGACCTCTACTACCTCTCTGAATTGGGCAGGGTCAATATTTTCTCGATCTGGGACGCTTTTCAAGAGAAGCGCGCCCACTTTTTCTCTCCCGCAGGGAACCTCTCTTTAAAAGATCCCCGCTACAACTGGATTCGGCAACTCACCCGCCGTAGACTCGATCCCAAAAGCGGCATGGTCCGCCTCACCACCCTCGAATGGCTCCGCCTCTCTGTCTTTGAACTGCTCGAGGCTCCGCAAGGGAATGCTCCCGAAGTCGTAGAGACCCGCAAACTCTTTGCCGAGTTAAACCAGATGGAAGCAGGGCGCCTCCTCGACCTCAGCCAGCTGAAGGCCACGCTCCGCCCCTACCAAGAGCAAGGACTCAATTGGCTCTGGTTCCTCTATTGCCACGGCCTCTCAGGGCTCCTTTGCGACGATATGGGACTCGGTAAAACCCACCAAGCGATGGCCCTCCTCGCCGCCGTCGTCCATGAAAACCCCGACCGGACCCACAAGTACCTCGTCGTCTGCCCCACCTCGGTCATCTACCACTGGCAAGAGCTCCTCAAACGCTTTTTGCCCGACCTCCGCATCTGCACCTACTACGGCCTGGCCCGCACGCTCGAACAATTTGAGGCCGAATCCGACCTCCTCCTCACCTCCTACGGCATTTTGCGCTCAGGAAAAGAAGAGCTGCAAACGCTCCGCTTTGAAGTGGCCATTTTTGATGAAGTGCAAGTCGCCAAGAATCACAACTCACAAACCCACCACGCTCTCAGCAGTTTGAAAGCCCGCATGCGCCTCGGCCTGACCGGAACCCCCATCGAAAACCGCCTCCGAGAACTCAAGTCGCTCTTCGACCTCGTCTTGCCCTCCTACATGCCCTCCGACGCCCTCTTTCGCGACCTCTTCATCAACCCCATCGAGAAACACAAAGACGCCCAGCAAATGGCTCTGTTGTCCAAGCTCATCCGCCCCTTCTTGCTCCGCCGCAAGAAGAGCGAGGTGCTCACCGACCTCCCCGAAAAAATTGAAGAGCTCGCCTTCTGCGACCTTTCCGAAGAGCAACAAAAACTCTACCGCGAAGTCGCCCTCCAAGCCCGCGATACTGTCTACCGAGAACTGCAAGACCCCAATAAACCGGTCTCTTATATCCACGTCTTTTCGATGCTCTCCAAATTCAAGCAAATCTGCGACCACCCCGCCCTCTTCCTCAACGTCCCCGGAAAATACGGAAGCCATTCATCCGGCAAATGGGACCTCTTCCTCGAACTCCTCAACGAAGCCCACGACAGCGACCAAAAAGTCGTCGTCTTTTCCCAGTACCTCGGCATGCTCTCCATGATGGAATCGCACCTGAAGAAACAAGGGATCAAATATGCCACGATCCAAGGATCCACCCGCGACAGAGGCGAGCAACTCCGCAAATTCCGCGACGACCCCGAATGCAAAGTGTTCCTCGCCTCTCTCCTCGCCGCCGGCGTCGGCATCGACCTCACAGTGGCCTCCATCGTCATCCACTACGACCGCTGGTGGAACCCCGCCAAAGAAAACCAAGCCACCGACCGCGTCCACCGCATCGGCCAAAACCGCGGCGTCCAAGTCTTTAAACTCACCTCGAAAAACACGATTGAAGAGCACATCCACGACATGATCGAGCGGAAAAAAGGGCTCCTCGAGAACATCATCGGCGACGAAGACCAGATCACCTACCTCACCCGCGAAGAACTCATCGAGGTGTTCTCAAAGATCGTGGAGTGAGGGGGGGGAATAACCACAGAGGCGAGGGCGTTGCCCTCGCGCTCCCATCAAAGGACTGATGTCCTCTGAACTCCTAATAGAAGGTTCATCCGACAAATGAGTACTTACTTATAGAAAGCACGCCTAAGGGATTCAAAAAATGACCGCAGAGACGCAGAGAACGCGGAGGTCTCAGAGAAAAATAAAGAATCAATGACACTTCCTCTGCGATCTTTGCGCTCTCCGCGTCTCTGCGGTTATTTTTTGAATCCCTCAGGCGTGTTTTCTATAAGCAGGTACACATTTGTCGGATGAACCAAGAAAAATCATCCCTCTGTGGTTCGTTTTTTTCCCCCGAAAACCAGCGCACTCCCCCAAACTCTCTCGAAAATGCGGCAAAGCGCCCCATTGCCGACGACGTTGGCGCAAGTGACCAACGGATCTAAGATCACATTGAACGCCAAAATCAGCGCTCCCATCTCCGGCGTGAACCCGAGATAGGCCTCATAGATCGGCAACATGATGAAGATCGCTCCCCCCAGCACCGCCGCCGTCGCAAAGCGGGCCAACACAAATACAGCGCTAAAGGGAATCCAGACGGAGAGGGGAGGGGTGTGCCCCTGAAAATGGGTGTAGAGCAAAAAACATAGGAAGGCGTTGATGATGCAATCCCCAACTTGCTGAATATTGGTCGTCGCAGGGATGAGCGCCTTAGCCAAATCGGGATTGCGCAAATTTTTGGAAGTCCCCTCAATCGTCCACGGCATCGTAGATAAACTGCACCCCGAACTGAACGCCACCCCCATCGCAGGGAGGAGGTTTTTCACATGCTGGATAAAAGAAAGGGGCGACGAACGGCTGCCCAAAAAGAACAAGAACGCGATGTACAAAGCCAAGAAGAGGACAAGCCAGAGCAGTAGGTCGGCGTAGTGGGAGACCATCTGGCTCAAGAGGTGCGTCTCCACCATCCGCGCCACGAACCCCAGGACAAAGAGGGGAATGAGCCGCGCAAACACCCGCGTGAGCACCCACTCAGCCGCCCCCTTGCCCCGCGCCAATAGCGGCCCCAGAGCCGGGTAGCCAAACGTCGCCACAAGCCCCAGAATCACCCCCGCGACAGAGCCCTTGTCTGGAGACCACCAGACAGGTCTCGTCCAGCCCAAGCGCCACAAAGGGCCAAATGCATCGTTCAGCGCGTGCGACTGGGCCGGGGTCACATGCCCCACAGCCAAATGACCACAGCCATAAGCGTACCAGACACTCGCCCCATTGGAGAGCGCCTCAAAGAGAAAGAGCGTTAGGATGAAGAGAGGCGCCTTCTTTTCGAAAGAAAAGATCGCATGCGCAATGAAGAAACTCACCGTGAGCGGCAACATCCACAAGAGGAGGTCCTTCATGAAGAGACTGATGGTATAGAGCCCCTGATGAAGTACGGCAGGGCAGAACGGTCTGAGAGCGAGATAGAGGGCAATCGCAAGAACGATTTGCACACTCCTGTGCCTGAGCAGTGACATTGGACACCCCCTTTAACCAAAGAGGGTAAGTCGGAAGGTTATTCTTGGCTAGGAATTTTCTCTCTGTAGCTGCCGATCGCGAAAGAGAGGAAGAATGCCACGAGGGGAATGAGGAGCAATAAGCCCCCTGAGAAAACGCTGGCAATCACGGCGCCGATAAAAGCAGCAATGCCGCCCGCAATACAGAGTTTTCTCTTGGGCGTCATCGGGAGCGTTTTGTCTTCTCGAGGGGGGGTATAGGGCTCTTGGGTAGTAGGAACGTGGGGTCCTATCACGTGGTGATATTTCTGTAATAGAGGGGAGGACAAATATTCTGGCAATGCCAGAACATCTGTTTTTACCTGGGCGTGCTCGAACGTGCCCTTTGCACCCGGAGATAGGGAGGGTAGAGACGAAAGTTTTTTAACTAGAGCATCATACTCAGGTGGTGGGGCAAGCGGAGTGGAGACATAGTCGCTGATTATGAGATTAAGGTTTTCGCTATCTGATTGAGACGATGCTGAAAGGGGGCGAGAACGAGAAGAGGGCGAGCCGGTTTCCGTAGTTGCAGCAGTGGGAGAGGGCGCTCGTAAGAGCGCCTGAGCAACAGCAAATGGTTTATAAAAGTCCCCGATCTGAGCTGTGAAAATAGGTTTAAATTGTGGGTATTGTTGTTGAATAAGAGATTTTTCAAAGGGGCCTAGCGTAGAGTTTGCTTTATCACGGAAACGGTCTAACTGTTTCCAGATGATTAGATCCCTTTCTCGAAGTTGTTTGCCAAAAAGAGAAAATTTCTCTAAGGCCCCTTGAGGAATCTCCCTTCCGTTGCCATTGGCTTCTCTATAGAGCCGTGTCCACTCTCTCGAAATGTCCTCATCCCTTTCTTGGAGTCGTGTGTAGAAGCTGCGAGACTCTTTTACAATGTCTTCTGGAAGTCCATTAATGTAATTCATACATTATCTCGTTATTATATTTAGTTAATTATAACACAAAAACAACAAAAAGTCACCAATTCTGTTAATTAAATTTAACCAGCTAATTATCAGTTACTTAGCAAAACCCTAGCAAACATCCCGCTCATGACGTATACTCTCTGCTGCTATGCTTCCTAAGATTGCCCTGGTAGGGCGGCCCAATGTGGGGAAATCAGCTCTTTTCAACCGGATCTGTCAAAAAAGGCTCTCGATCGTCGATGAGCAAGAGGGCATTACCCGCGACCGGCTCTATGCGCAGGCGGAGTGCTTTGGGCGCCCCTTCATCCTGATCGACACGGGGGGGATTGACTCGACCGGCACCCTTCCGTTCTATCAAGAGGTACGGCGACAGGCGGAGATCGCCATTGAGGAGGCCGACGTGGTCATCCTCGTGACAGACGGTCAAGTGGGGGCCTCCGTTTGGGATGCCGAAATCGCCAAGGCACTCCTCAAAGCGAAAAAATCGACGATCTTAGCCGTCAACAAAATCGACCAGATGAGCGACGAGGACAAACTCCACCCCTTCTACAGCCTCGGGATTCGGAACATGATTGGCATCTCAGCTCTTCAAGGCTACCAGATCGCCGAGCTCTTGGAAAAGGCGCTGGCCGCTGTTCCTGAGGAAGAAGAGGTTCCCCTGCCGCCCCCAACCGGCGGCATTCGAGTGGCGATTGTGGGGCGTCCCAATGTCGGCAAGTCGACCCTGCTCAACTGCCTTTTGCACGAAGAGAGGGCGATTGTCAGCCCCGTCGCCGGCACGACTCGCGATGCGGTCGACGTCTCTTTGCAGCATGAAGGGCAAGAATACATCTTGATCGACACGGCCGGAATTCGACGTAAAAAAGCAGAGAGCGAGGTCGTCGATAAATTTGCCGCGATCCGGACAGACGAGGCCATTGCCCGCGCCGATGTGTGTGTCCTCGTCCTCGATTCTTTTGAGGGCTTCACGACTCAGGAAAAACGGATTGCGAGCGAAATTGAAGCGCAAGGGCGTAGCTGTATTCTCGTCTTCAACAAATGGGATCTGGTCAAAGATCTGCAGATGGAGCATGCCCTCCGCGGCGTGCGGGAAGAGATCCCCTTTTTAAACCACTGCCCGACCCTCTTTATCTCCGCTCTCGAAGAGCGCAATTTGGAGAAGATTTTGCCCCAGGTTAAGTTGGTTTATGAACAGAGAAACCGCCGCATCTCCACCGGAATGCTCAACCAGTTTGTAGGCAAGTGCGTACAAAAAGTCCACCCCCCTCTGATCATTGGCAAGCGTCTCCGCATTTACTACATGACCCAGGTGGAAACCGCTCCCCCGAAATATGTCCTGTTCGTGAACAATCCCACGCTGCTTACAGAAGCGTATAAAAAGTACTTAATCAATCAATTCCGTGAAAGTTACGGCTATTCTGGATGTCCTCTCGTCCTAGAGGCGCGCGGCAAGGGAAGAACCCCCTTGGATGCAAAACCCGTTCTCTAAGAAGGTGTCCGCGGCCTTTTTCTATCCCGCGGTTCCGGATATAAATTACAAATAGTTGTTCTTTTGACATCCCGATTTTTCAATAGAGAAAATCCTTCCAGCAGTAGCGCTATGTTGAGCTCGGAGCTGGTGGGAGGGGATGCGGCGGCGATTGCTGGAGCGCTCTGCATCAACAGATGAAACCGTTCGTATGCTTGCTGGATCCGTTGGACATCTACCACTTCCCCTGGACGAAGAACGTACGCCCCTTCTAGAGCAGAGCGCCGATCGTTAATCGCCTGCGTTGCAGCTTCTAGAGAAAGCTTGTGAAAGTTAGGAACAGGGTCAATGGCCGCAGATATCCTCGTTCTGGAAATAGCTGTGTCTTGTTGTCTTAGCCTGGATGCCATAGGCCGCTAATTATACAAAACCGGTTCTTTTTTTGCAAAGTCGAACTCTAGTCCCAAAATAAGCGTTTGACAGCCTTAGATTTTAATTGAACAGAGTGGCCCATGATTAATAAACCGACCTTTCGCTCGGTATCTACAGAATCATTGGGCACATCTCTTGCGTTTGGGGAGCTGTGGCTCGATAGGATGCCTTGGCATACGTCCTGAATTCGTGAGATTGAAAGGGGCTCGTCGGGGTCTACTCTGTCATCCACTGCCGCTAATTGGTGGTGCACCCGGGTGATAACAACCGTGGCTTGTTCCCTGTCTAACCTGAGGAAGATGGGTATGGGCTCAGGAAGGGAGAAATGCCTCAACGGGAAGCGAGGAATTGCTGAATTGGGTCTTACAGGGTTTGCCATATGTGATTATTATACCAATTATAGGATTTTACGGTAACTAAAATATAATATTTATTCAAATTTTAGTTTATTAAGTGTTGAGGAGGAACTGCTCCGCTAACCAGAAGTCGAAAGAGGTCGTGATTTTGAAGTTCGCCTCTTCTCCGGGCACTACGGCAATGGGGTGCCCCAGTTCCAATACGAGCTTACAATCGTCCGTGCTCTCTGAGAGCCCTGTCGCACAAGCTGCAAGATGGGCCTGATGGAGCCAATCACTGCGGAACGTTTGAGGGGTCTGTCCCCGTAAATAGTCGGCTCGCCGAGGGATGGCGGCAATGGTCCCTCCCTCAGGAGCGTGAACCAACGTATCGGCGGAGGGGATGCAGGTATCGGCCGCGCCTAGGTCTGAAGCCGCTTGTAAGTTATTCCTCACAATGCGCTCGGAGACGAAGGGGCGCACCGCATCGTGAATCAAAATCAGGTCAGGTTGTTTTTCAAATCCCTGAATCCCCAGCCAAGAAGACTCTTGCCTCGAAGCTCCCCCCACAACAATCTGAGCAAGAGGAGCCCACTCTCTGGCGACCGCCACCCAATCCGCATGGCACACGAGGAGGATCTCGTCGAAACAGCCGCTTGCTACCAGAGTTTCTAGAGCATACATAAACACAGGCTTCTCGCCGAGGAGCAAGAATTGTTTGGGTATGGAGCCCCCCAAACGACTGCCAGTGCCCCCCATCAATAAAACAGCTCCGACTGATTTTTCCTGAAACATGCCGCGAGTATACTCGATTGACTGAAAAATAAAAAGTGACATAAACTGGAGGCCTTTCTCGCCTGAATAGCTCAGTTGGTAGAGCAGCGCATTCGTAATGCGAAGGTCGTCAGTTCGATTCTGGCTTCAGGCAAAAATTCATTTTTGTCTGCCACCGAATTGCAAAGTCGAGCTACAGATGTCCTCTTTGCAAAAATGCAACAAAGGCTTAAACTATTTTTTGTTGCAGCGGAGGAAAACCCCTTTCACAAGGCTTATGGAGACGCCCCTCCTGAATATGCAGAGTATCTTCGCTCTTACTACGAGTACTTTTGGCCCTCTGAATACAGTAGCGGCTCCGGTTTTTTAATCAGCGCAGAAGGTCATATCGTTACGTGCGATCATTGCGTTCAAACTGCGACCAAAACGCTCGTCGTCGTGCACGAGGACAACTTTAGCAGGCTCTACCAAGCCTCTAAAATTGGAGGCGATCCTCTGGCAGATGTTGCAGTTCTTAAAATTGAGCCAAGAGAGGGTCTCTTGTTTCCCTATTTGAAATTTGGCGATTCAAATTGTGTTCAACTCGGAGAGAGTGTGATGGCGATCGGAAATCCACACAGCGAGAAACTTGCGGCGAGCATCACTGTAGGGATCGTCAGCGGCAAAAATCGAAAGGTATTTCCGCCCTATTTTGAGAGCTACATTCAAACAGATGCATCCCTGAACCCAGGCAATTCAGGGGGTCCACTTCTGAATTGCAAAGGGGAAGTGATCGGCGTTGCAAACAGTGCTTCTTCCTATTATCAAGGAATCTGTTTCGCAACTCCCAGCAATCTCGCTTCTTTGATTGCAAATCAACTGATTTCCACTGGAAAAATCCTCCGGAGCTTTTTGGGAGTCGAGTTGGGAGAAGAAATGGTTTCTGCCTTTGATGTTTATGACTTTGATCTCAATCAGGGGGCCGTTGTCAAACGAGTCATTCCTGATTCACCGGCATGCCTAGCAGGCATTCTGGATGGAGATCGGATTGCCCATCTTGATGACATGCCCGTTCCCTCGGCGTTCTTTCTACAAAATCAAATCGCGAGTTTGCCTCCGGAAAAAAAGATCTCTCTTACCGTCAATCGGCAGGGGAGTTTGATTTCCTTCGCTGTAGAGTTGAGCGGCCAAGAGCTTTGGAACGCTTATGTTGGTTACGCCGATTCTCTGCTGTAGACAATTTCCTTGCGACTTACACAATGTTTGAATACTCTGTGGATAGAAGTGGGGGCTTGTAACAGTTCGTTATGAACCTGGTCAAAGTTGTTTATTATTGGTTAAAATGAACAGGTTTGTGGTTGCGTAGGTCTCATGTTTCATGTTGCGTAAAATAATCTTTTCCCTTACAATCGGGCCTATGTTGCATCT
>CAIVVG010000078.1 GCA_903909295.1 uncultured Chlamydiae bacterium | reverse complement strand
GCCTGCACCCTCCCTTTTCCCTCCGCGTCCCTTAGTCTTTTTTTCGACGGATTCCCAAATATTGTTGTCGAGTCTGTGTTTAATGAATTCGCGCAGATATTTTGGATAGTTTTTAACTACTTCTTCAGGAGAGTCTCCTGTATATTCAACGTCTGGGTAATTCTTGTGACTAAAGACCCAGACATTGAATTTTTTACTAAATCGAGGTTTGATTTCCCCGACTTCTGTGAGCGCGATAGTTAGGTGTTTTTGGATCTCTTTTGTGGAGGCCATTTTAGTCCTCGTTCCTTAAATTTTTTTCCGGTTTTTTGTACATGTGGGGCCACAACCTCTCTCTTCTTCCCTTTTCCATGACTGATTTTAATCGTACACACAAACGTACCCTTTTCATCGAGTAGACTATAATCAATCCCTGCTTTCGTGAGGCGCCACCCCGCTATCTTTAGGTGGGCTATATACGTACCCTCTTCCATTGGCTTAAAGGCCATCAGATATTCCCTCTCATTTTAGATTATTCTGTCAAAAAAATCAAATAAAACAATAAGTTGCTCACAGCCAGTGAGCAACGTGAGGATTTTATCAAGCCGCGAAGAATATGACAAGGAATTTTTTACCAAAGGGAAGAGAGCAGGCACCCTACTTCAATAAGTGATAGTAACAGTACTATGGAGGGCTTTGTGGTCAGACGTCGCCTCGGGGATGAACTCAGTGCCTCGGTAGCCGGTATCGCGCACCTCAGTCTCGATCGATACTGCCCGATCCCCTGCGATGAATGCATAGTCTAACACAAGGGGGCCGGAGGCCTCTTTTCCGTTGAACGGGAGCTGGGTGCTCCACGCATCCCCATCCCAGGTTGGAACGCCGCGTAGGTTCTCATCTCTGCATAGGCCGCGCGCATTGTAATCGCCCAGTTCGGCTTCCGCTTGGTTAAGATCACCTGTAAAAATCACAGCTCTTTCTCGGGCGAGCTCTGTAATGCGCGCGGCAATTTTTTCAAGCTGGGCTTTTCGAGACCTTACATCGAGAGGCGTCGGGTTGGCCGGGACTTCTGAGTGTTGCAAATGGGTCGAGACTACGCTGGCAAACGACTTTCCGCGGCTTTGAAGATCGAATGTCAAAAACCCTTTGGTCGAGTTGGCAGCTCTCCCCGTCAGCTCAGCGCCGACGATGAAGGGGACAAACTGAATGGAGTCTTCGGGGATTGTGTACTTGCTGAGCACCATCATCATCGAGGAGGGGCCGATGGCGCGCACTCCAGCAGAAAAAATGACGAAGGGGTACTGTGGACACTGGGATGCGATGTATTCGGCATCCAAAATATCGGCGATTTCGTACAAGCAGACAACATCTCGATCAGATGCATGGACCTCTCGGATATTGGCCTCTCTTCTCTCGAGATCTGACGGAGCGCTCACCTGGCCATCGGTCAATGCGTAGCCGCCAGGCATCATGCACCAGTTGTGAGACAGGAGGGTGATTTGGTGGCTCTCGGGAAGCGACTTCCCTTCCTCTTGTTTTTGGAGGTAGATGAATGGTTTGGACTCCAGGAGGGCAACGGCCCCTCTCAGGGCGGCTCCAACGGGGGCTGTAAAGGGGGTCAGTATTGTGTAGACGAGGATCCCCACTACGAGGAAAGCGGCTCGCTGGACCTTTTGCGCAGTGGTCTTGTACATCTGGTCCAAGACGCACAAACTGTAAAAATATTCCCTTGGTTTACAGGCCGGTTCGGTGAGGTAGGAGGCGAGCTCTAAAGTAAATATTTTGGCAGAGGTCTCCCAGTCGGGGCTTCGGATGTT
>CAIVVG010000077.1 GCA_903909295.1 uncultured Chlamydiae bacterium | reverse complement strand
CTGCTGCCAAGCAGGAAGATCTTTTTGCAGGGATTTTGTAGAAGCTTCAAGTGTTTTGAACAGTTGTTCAACTCGCCCCATAGTGTTCTTCAGCTCGGTGGATACATCCGCCTCCTCCCCTTCATTCAGGAGATTAACTTCCAGTTTGAAGCGGGTTAGAGATCTTGCGATCTCCCCCCTGAGTGCCGGTATCTGTTTTTGCAATGTTGGACACTCTCCTATAAGGTCTGTAGCCTTAGTTACAGCTTCGACATCTTCCTTTGAAACTTGGGTCGCTTCTCGACTTTTCCAGCCGTTCTGTAGTTCTTTTATCTGAGTTGTTACTCTTTTAATATCTTGGAGCAGGGGCTCTGCGAGCTCCTGAATGATAACAACGCACGCCCTTTTTGGGGAAAGGTTTAGTGGAATCGTCTGTGGCTGCCCATTTCCTGAATGTACTCCGCGTGTTCCAAAGCTCATATTCCACCCCTATGTAATTGTTTTTCGCCCTTTATTATATTATCGCAGTAACAATGAGTCAATGTGAAGGAAATTCAATTAATGAGTAAATTTTTTAATAATAAAAAAACCCCCAACGGAGTGCGGGGGTATTGGAGAGAAAACTTTAAACTTTAGCGCAGCGAGCGGAGAGGCGGGATTTGGTGCGGGCCGCTTTCTGGGGCTTAAATACGCCTTTTTTGACGCCTTTGTCCATCAGGCTATAGATCTCACTGAGCTTTGCTTTCGTGGACTCTGCGCCTTCTTTTTTGGCGAGAGAGGCCTCGAGGTCGCGGATCGAGGTGAGAACGGAAGCTCGATGGGCTCGGTTTCTCAATCGGCTCTTTTCGTTCTGTAAATCTCTTTTGAGAGCAGAGGGACGCTTGGTCTTGCCTTCGGCTTTCTTCTTCGGTGCTGGCGCTTTTTCTTCAGCCATAGTTCCTCATTGTAGAATTTCAACTGTCAGCAGTATAGATCCTTTCCCCAAATTCGTAAAGCACCGAATTTTTCAAAACAGGGCTAAAGGTGGAAATGTTAAACCTCTGGATGGGGGGTTGTTAAAATTCCTGTTTTTGGATATGATCTCATCTACTTATTTTGCAGCAACTTACAAAATTTGATGTTAAAACCTTGATAGCATGGATGTTAAACTTTGACCCGAAGGAATGTTAAATGACAGCCCCCCAATTTAGGTATTATGAGCTACAACTGGTAGAGCCCTCTTTTGACTCACCTTTGACGGACCTAATTATCGACCTAAACCATCTTCGCAAAAAACGTTTGGGAGGAACAACTCCTCCACCGGTATTTTTTAATCTCAAAAGTATTTTTCATATGTTGGAAAGTATCGGATCAGCCCGCATCGAGGGCAATAACACTTCCCTTCTCGAGTATATTGAAACCAAACTGGAAGATAAAGCCGATGTGCCTATTGGGGTTAAAGAGATTCAAAATATTGAAAATGCCATGGAATTTATTGAAAAAAACATAAAAGATCACCCTATTAATAGGGCTTTTATCAGCGAAATCCACAAAATGGTTGTCAATGATCTACCAGCTTCCCCAAAAGGAGAGGGAGATAAAACTCCAGGCCAATATAGAAAATCAAATTTGCTGATTACCAAATCCAAACATCTGCCCCCCGACTGCATACTGGTTGAAGAGTACATGGACGAGTTGTTTCACTTTATCAATCGAGACGACAGTCCAAAATTCGACTTACTAAAAACAGCCATCGCTCATCATCGTTTCGTTTGGATACACCCCTTTGGGAACGGAAATGGGCGGACAGTACGGCTATTTACCTACGCGATGCTGATCAAACTCGGCTTCAATGTGGATGTAGGTCGAATTATCAATCCAACGGCGGTTTTCTGTAATCATCGAAATAATTACTACAAGTATCTCGAACAAGCGGATACTGGAGAAAAATCGGGCATTCTAGCTTGGTGTGAGTACGTTCTCAGGGGCTTAAAACAAGAGATCGAAAAAATCGATAAGCTTCTAGATTACGACTATCTCGCCAAGGAAATTTTAGTGCCGACAGTCAATTATTCAATTGAGAGACAATATGTCACAGACATCGAGGCAAAAATATTACGAAAAGCCATCGATAAAAAAACAATCCAGTCCAGCGATTTAAAGGACATTTTTCAAGGGAAACATGCAGCAGAGCTATCACGTCAGATAAAGAAGCTTGTGAACAAGAAAATGCTCGAACGCGTAGGTTTCAAACACTACATCATCAGCTTCGGTGACAGCTATTTGCTTCGTGGTGTCATGAAAATATTGGGAGAAAAGGGATTCCTTCCGCACCTAGATGGAAAACTTTAAATAGATAGCCTGCTTCTGCTAGAACATAAAGGCATAATTGATCGAGAAGAGGGGGAGGGCGACGAGCCCCCTGTCAATGATGATAGGAGTCGCGCCGAGTTCAAAAAAGTCGCTGTGATGCTTTCTTTTAAACTGCCAACCTATGAGCGCTCCAAAGACAGGGGTGACGCCGCCCCAAACATGGGCCCCTGCTTGAGGGCCTATATAAAATGCCGAGCTCCCAGGCTCTAGTCCTTGCCAACCTCGCCCGGTGAAGAAGAGCTGTTTCTTTTGTCTAACAGACGCGCTTTATTTTGAACAGTGGCACCGAAGAACCACGCTTTTCATTGGAAAAGCGTGGTAGATGATCACGTTTTTCCAACGAAAAACGTGGAAAATCTCACGTTTTCCTAACGAATAGGTGGCTTTTCAGCCCACAAAAGGGGTATATTGAGGGTATGAAGAGGGATGTTTACAAGCTGCTTGAGGGGTGGAAAGGGGCGCCGCGGCGCAAGCCGTTGGTTCTGAATGGGGCTAGGCAGGTGGGGAAGACCCATGCTCTCAAGCATTTTGGGACCACTGAGTATGAAAAAATGGCCTATCTCAACTTCGAAAAGGATGAGAAGCTCGCCCAATATTTCGAGGGGACCCTAGATCCGAAGGAGCTCCTCAAGGTTCTGAGCATTCATACGGGGGTGGATATTGAGCCCGGAACCACTCTTCTGATTTTTGATGAGGTTCAGGAGTGTTCAAGGGCGCTGGGGAGTTTGAAATATTTTTGCGAGGAAGCTCCAGAATATCATGTCATTGCAGCGGGCTCCCTTTTGGGGGTGAAACTAACCAGGGATAAGGGTTTCCCTGTTGGGAAGGTCAACTTTTTGTCCATGTACCCTTTGACGTTTTTTGAGTTTCTCTCCGCATTGGGACAGGAGAAATTGCGCTTATTTCTGGAAGAATACAAGACCTATGAGCCCCTTCCAAATCCCCTGCACGAGAAGTTGATTCAGTTGCTGAAGCTCTATTTTTTCATAGGGGGGATGCCTGAGGCTGTTGCAGAGTATGCCAAGAATGAAAAGCTGCCTGTGGTGAGAGAGATCCAATTGGAAATTTTGAATGCTTATGAGAGAGATTTTGCTAAGCACGCGCCGCCGAATGAGGTTATGAAAATCACGGCGGTTTGGAAACAGGTTCACCGTCAGCTGGCCAAAGAGAATAAGAAATTTATTTTTTCAGCTATTCGCAAGAGTGCTCGGGGAAGGGAGTATGAGGAGGCGATCCAGTGGCTTGCAGATGCGGGGCTGATTTATAAAAGTCACTTGGTAGAGACTCCTAAATTACCCCTCAGCGCTTATGCGGACAATAATGCGTTTAAGATCTTTTTAGTAGATGTGGGGTTACTGGGTGCTCAGAGCAATCTTGCTGCTCAGACAGTCATTGACGGAGATCTTTTGTTCACAGAGTTCAAGGGGTCTTTGACAGAAAATTATGTGGCTCAGGAGCTCACCTGCGCCAAAAATAAAGCGGTATACTACTGGGCAAGCGAAGGGACGGCAGAAGTGGACTTCCTTGTCGAAGAAGAGCAGGTCATTTATCCGATTGAGGTGAAGGCGGGCGCAAACCAGAAAAAAAAGAGCCTGCTTATCTACAACGAAAAATACTCCCCCTCAAAACCGATCCGAGCCACTACGATGAATCTAAAACACGATGGGGCTATTTATAACTATCCGCTCTATCTGATCTCGCGCCTATTTTGCTCCTAACTGGGCGAGCATTCGCATGTAGGGGTAGCCGATGTAAAGAAGGAACCATCCCCTCAGGCGGCCGGGGCGTTTGGGTCTCCTGCCCAAGTCCACTTCCAATATACGCCAGTGTTCCATGCTCATCGCGGCGCCGGGAGAGTAGTGGGCGATCAGGGCTTTATTGAGGCGGTCCCCCTTAAAGTAAAAGGGGTCGCTTGCCACTCTGTCTAGGACCTGTTTGGGAAAAAAATCTTTCCACTCGAGCTTAGCCAAAAAGTGGGGGGCTTGGAGGTCGATGGGGAGTTTCTTCCCCTTTTTCAGCCGTTTTCCGTGGGCTAGGACCTCAAACTGGTCGTAATAGAGGGAGGTGAGACCTCTCTCAATGTGGATGTAGTAAGCGAGCCCTTGTCTTAAAAACAGTTCGACGGGGCGGGTGGCTTTCCGGTTGAAGAGGCGGTCGTGGAGGAGCCAGACGACTCGGTAGCCTTGGCTGGCGTAATCCTTGATCCGGGCGGTAGCTTCGGGGATCTCAAGCTGGGAGCACTGGATTTCAAAGACGATCTTTTTCTCCTCCCAGCAGGCGTCGGCGATGCGGCTGATGTCGAGAAAGGGGCGTTCGAGCTGGATGGCGCCGGGAGGGAAGAGCTTTTCAAGCTGGAGCTGGGCGAGAAGGTGGTCCTCGGTTTTGCTATAGAGTCGGCACTTCGGAGAGGTGCGGGTGTGGTAGAAATGGGAGGAGAGGGCTCTCCGGTTACGGGCTTTGACGGGGAGGAAGCATTCCATGCAGTAGTAGCGCTCTCCTTTGACGGCCAGGGAAGCGTGGATGGGGCACTCTTCTTCATCATAAGCGTAAAAAGCCATGCGGATACCCAAATAGCTGGGAAAGTTGGGAATTTGACAAGGAAGCTCCTCAGAATTTTTGTCCGGAGCGAGTGACCATTGCCGATGAGGCAAGGCGCGAGTGAGGACGAAAATTCCGAGGTAAAGCCGACGCCGTCAAAAACCAACTTTCCAAGGTGTTTGGGTATAGTATAAGAAACGGTTGCAAATAATGGAAAAGGAGATGATGATATTGAGCATGACCGGTACTACTTCCTTTAGCAATCCACAGCATCAACAGAAAATTGAAGAGCTCGTCGCCATCGCGAAGGAGCAGGGCTTCCTCACCTATGAGGAGATCAACGAAATTCTCCCAATGACCTTTGACTCCCCTGATCAGATCGACCAGGTGTTGATCTACTTGAGCGGGATGGATATCCAGATCCTCAATCAGGCCGAGGTAGAGAGGCAGAAAGAGAGAAAGAAAGAGGCCAAAGAGCTCGAGGGGCTGCCGAAGCGCAGTGAGGGGACCTCCGACGACCCTGTCCGGATGTACCTGAAAGAGATGGGCTCGGTCCCTCTCTTGACCCGCGAAGAAGAGGTGGAGATCTCCAAGCGGATCGAAAAAGCGCAGATCCAAATTGAAAAAATCATTATGCGCTTTCGCTACTCGATTCGCGAGGCGCTGTCGATTGCGAGTCACCTGACCTCTGGAAAAGACCGCTTTGATAAATTGATCGCAGAAAAAGAGGTCCCCGATAAGTCCCACTTTTTGAACTTATTGCCAAAACTCTGTGAGTTGATGCGGGTAGAAGATACTCTCTTAGAGGAGCTGCTCGTCCAGGGGAAAAACCCCAATCTGAAAAAAGAAGATCGGGCGCAGCTGAGTGAGACGGTTGAAAAATGTCGCATTCGCTCTCAGGCTTACTTGCGCAGATTCTGCTGTAGGCACAACATCATCGAAGATTTCGGCGAGGTAATTCTATCCGCCTATGATCGGTTCTTGCAGTTGGAAAAAGATGTGCAAGAGCTGACTCCTCGCGCAGAGAAAAACAAGTTCGCCGCGGGGAAATTGGCTGCTGTAAAACGGAAGCTCTACAAGAGAGAGCTGGCTGCTGGGCGCAACCTGGAAGAGTTTAAGAAAGATGTCCGGATGTTGCAGCGCTGGATGGATAAGAGCCAAGAGGCCAAGCGGGAAATGGTTGAGTCGAACCTCCGATTGGTGATCTCGATTGCCAAAAAATATACCAACCGCGGCCTCTCTTTCCTCGACCTTATTCAGGAAGGGAACATGGGCCTCATGAAGGCCGTCGAAAAATTTGAATACCGGCGCGGTTATAAATTCTCCACCTACGCTACTTGGTGGATTCGGCAGGCTGTGACGCGTGCAATTGCCGATCAGGCGCGTACGATCCGGATCCCCGTCCACATGATCGAAACAATCAATAAAGTTCTGCGCGGTGCCAAAAAACTGATGATGGAGACGGGTCGCGAACCGACTCCTGAAGAATTGGCCAATGAACTCGGACTCACTCCAGAGCGAGTGCGCGAGATTTATAAGATTGCTCAACATCCGATTTCTCTCCAGGCCGAAGTGGGCGATGGTGGAGAGAGCCAGTTCGGAGACTTCCTCGAAGATACGGCGATCGAGTCTCCCGCTGAGGCGACTGGGTATGCCATTTTAAAAGACAAGATGGGAGAGGTTCTCGCTACCTTGACCGACCGAGAAAGAACGGTCCTCATTGAGCGATTTGGTCTGCTCGATGGCAAGCCCAAAACCTTGGAAGAGGTGGGGCTCCGCTTCCGCGTCACTCGAGAACGGGTGCGCCAAATTGAAGCCAAGGCTCTGCGCAAGATGCGCCACCCTACGCGAGCAAAACAACTTCAAGCCTTCTTGGATCTCCTCGAAGGGGAGTAGATGTAAAGCCGCTTTACATTCCCTTTTCTCTTTGCTACAAGGGAGAAAAGGGAGGTTCTTATGAACATCAAACAAATCATCGGTCTCATTATCGCTGTGGCGGGGATAGCTCTCGTTGCCAACGCGAAATTCACCATGGACCACACAGGCGAAACAATCCGCAAAAAACTCACAGGTCACTACACTTCTAACGTCCACTGGAGACTTTATGGCGGCATGGGGCTGGTAGCGGTGGGTGCTATAGGCATGGCTGTCTTCAAAAGTGGGAAGAAAAAGAAATAAGAGGGTTGGAGCGTATCGGAGTCGAACCGATGACCTCAACAATGCCATTGTTGCGCTCTACCAAATGAGCTAACGCCCCTCACGTATAGTATAGAGAGTTTACTGGTTTGGGCTATTTTGCTTCAAATTGAAAATTCTCGTAGAATGGACGGATGGAGGCGAGGGCTATGTTTTTTCATGGAGTGGCTGAGGGTCCCCCAGATCCAGTTTTTGGTCTGGGGGGGGCGTTTCAGGCGGATGTCCGCCCTGAAAAGGTGAGTCTTTTCATCGGTATTTACCGGGATGAGGAGCTCAAGGCCACGCCTATGGCTGCGCTGGCTCAGGCGAAAAGCCAAATCCAAAAAGACGATTTGCTCGCCGATTACCTTCCGATGGATGGGTACCCCCCTTTTCTACAGGCTGTGGGGGCTCTTGCCTTTGGGGAGGAGCTTTGGAGGGGGGCTGGGGAGCGCATTTATGCGGCGCAAGCTGTGGGGGGAACGGGGGCTTTGCGCGTGGGGGCGGAATTCTTGGCTCAAGAGGTCTCTCGGGACTTTACGGTCTCTCATCTGACTTGGCCCAATCACCGGCAGATTTTTGAGCGGGCGGGATGTCGGGTCGAGACGCATCCCTACTACGATGGGCAAAAGGGGCGATTAGACTTTGCGGCTTGGGTAGGTGCGTTGAGGAAGCTCCCTCCGAAAACGGTCGTGATTCTACATACTTGCTGCCACAATCCGACGGGGTGCGATCCGACTCTGCAGCATTGGGAAGAGATCTCTTCTTTGATGCTGGAAAAGAACCTTTTTCCTTTTTTTGACTTCGCCTATCAGGGTTTTGGGGAGGGGATTGAAAAAGACCGGTTGCCCATCCAGATCTTTTTAAAGGCGGGGCATGAGATGCTCGTCGCCTATTCCTGTTCCAAGAATTTTGGCCTTTATTCCCAGAGAGTAGGGGCTCTCTTTGCCGTCACTTCCAATCCGGTGGAAAAATCGCGAGTGGGCAGTCAGGTCAAGAGGATCATTCGGGCTCTTTATTCCAACCCTCCTGCTCATGGGGCTCGGATGGTAGCTCATGTCTTAACTCACAGTGCACTGGCTCAAGAGTGGCGCTCGGAGTTGGGCAGGATGCAGGGCAGGCTGTCTTCGATGAGGGAGGCTTTAGTGCAAAAACTCCCTGAAGAGTACCAGTTCTTGCGCAATCTGAAGGGGATGTTTGGGTGTTTGAACTTTTCGGTGGAGCAGGTGCGCCGATTGAAAGAGCAATTTGGGATTTATCTCTTGGAAAATGGGCGTTTGAGCCTAGTGGGGCTCAATCATAAAAATATGGATCGGGTCGTCCACGCACTTCTCACTGTGGGGGGCTCGTGACGGCGCGGGGCTCTTTTTACCCTTACTTGTTTTTAGGGATCTTGCTCTTTTGTTGGATCAGTTTCCCCAAAACGGTAGTGGATCGGATGCGTGCTTGGAGTGTGGGGGCCGTCAGCCAATTCCCGGCGGCGCCGCTTGCCGATGAGCTCTCCGCGCTGCGCGCAGAGAATCAATCTC
Organism: uncultured Chlamydiae bacterium; assembly: GCA_903909295.1. Lineage (GTDB taxonomy): Bacteria > Chlamydiota > Chlamydiia > Chlamydiales > SM23-39 > CAIVVG01. Next base: position 1,023 of record CAIVVG010000077.1, on the reverse strand, counting down.
TTCGCTCGCAGGTGGAGATGGCCTATGAGTGGTTATTGGGAGATCGCCGTTTAGACCAACAGCTAAAAGCGCTTCAGGAACTGGAAAAAAAGCCGGGGACAGAACTTCTACAGAGGAGGGTGGCTTCCTTGAGGACCCGTCTGAAGGGGGAACTCCTCTCTTTTCCTGCGCAGGTGATCTATCGGGATCTCGCTTCTTGGAGCAGCAGCCTTTGGGTCAATGTGGGAGAAGAGGACAACCGGCAATTGGGCAAGGCGCTGATTGCAAAAAACAGCCCCGTTTTAGCGAGCGGGAGCTTGGTGGGGGTCGTTGACTATGTGGGCGCTCGTCAGTCCCGTATCCGGCTCATCACCGATGCGGGGCTCTCCCCTGCTGTCCGCGCTGCTCGGGGGGCCATCCAAAATCGGGAGGTCGCCGCTCTTGTGGAAACGCTTTGTCAGCGGTTGCAGGAGAGACCCGATCTCATGGCCTCTCAGGAGGAAAAAGGGAAACTTCTCGCTTCCCTCAAAACCCTTCATGGGCAGTTGGGGATCGGTTGGGACGAGAGCTATTTGGCAAAAGGGGAACTGATGGGAAGTAGCTCCCCCTTTTGGCGTTCGCGGGGGTGTTTGCTCAAGGGAGTGGGATTCAATTTTGACTACCCGGATGAGGAAGGAAAACCGCAGCGCTCTTCGCCGATCTTGAAAGAGGGGGACTTTTTGGTCACCTCTGGATTAGACGGGGTCTTTCCAGCGGGACTTCAGGTGGGTACCGTCACTCAGGTCCATCCGCCCCATCCGGGAGGGTATTCTTATGATATCGAGGTACGCCCGACGGCAGCGCACCTCAATGATCTGCGCACTGTTTTCATCTTACCTCCAGTAAGTTCGGACTAGAGTAGTCGGGGCTTGTAACAGTTCGTTATGAACCTGGTCAAAGTTGTTTATTATTGGTTAAAATGAACAGGTTTGTGGTTGCGTAGGTCTCATGTTTCATGTTGCGTAAAATAATCTTTTCCCTTACAATCGGGCCTATGTTGCATCT
>CAIVVG010000076.1 GCA_903909295.1 uncultured Chlamydiae bacterium | reverse complement strand
GTCGTCGAAGGCACAGTAAGCATTCGTAGAATTTTTAATCGAGGGACCCGTAATGTTAACCATGGTTCCACCTTTGAGTGTGCCAAACACTGGAGTAAGCGACAGCCAATCAATCGCAGGATCATACAGAAAAGGAAGGGTGAGGGGTTACCTATGGCGAAGCCTAAAAAATCAGAAAAGCTATTTTTGGAGGGTATTTTTTCCCTGGGAAAGGCCCTGCAACAGAAGCTTCAAGGTCTCTCGGTGGGGCAGTTGATTCCTCTGATTCGGAGGCAGTTGCGGATGTCGCAACGCGCTCTAGCGAGGAGGGCTGTAACTCAGCAGTCCAGCATCGTGCGCATTGAGTCTGGGCGCCTGGATCCTAATATTTCCACCCTGAAAAAAATTGCTGACGCAATGGAGTGCGATGTAGTGGTTACTATTGTGCCTAGGAGTTCCCTGAAAGCTACCCTGGAAGCCCAAGCAAAGAAAAAGGCGCAGCAAAAAATCCGCTACCTCCACGGAACAATGAGCTTAGAAGACCAGGCACCCAATCAGAAGCTATTAAAAGTATTGTTCGATGAGGAGGTGCAGAGCCTTCTCGATTCATCGGGCTCAGAGCTATGGAACGAGTAAGCATGAAATTTACGTATCCTGAAGCGGCGACTCCTCTCGACGATATCAGTGATCTAAAGCCCACATGGGTCAAGACACAAGAGGATCTCAATAATGTGGAAGCCGAGAACATCTCAAGTGCTGCCAGCAAATATCTTTTAAAACCGGTCGGTCTGCCACACGAATGGTTCAATATTCCCTTTTTGAAAAAGATTCACTATGACATGTTTCATGACGTTTGGGGATGGGCGGGTAAATTTCGAACGACACAGACATGTCCAGGAATCAGTCCCCACCAAATTTATGGGGCACTGGCTCATCTTTGCGATGATGTTCTCTGTCTAACCCTCGGAACATCTCTTCATCGACCCTCATCTCTTCGAAAAGGTAATGACGCAGCTGTTCAACAGTCCGAATGCCGGGAGTTCTATAAAACGAGGTCGGCCAACGCCTTTTCCTTCGATGCGATCAAGAAGCCCCCCTCCCCCCCCTAAGTCCCTATATTCTATGCCCACCTTAAACTTTTCCCGGCTGGTCGCCCGGTATTCAAACAGACCAAGCGGGGTCTGAAACGCCTTGGTGTCGCCAAGCGTCAAAGAGGTAATAACTAAAGAGCGCTCGGCGATCATCCCATAGTGGGTGAGGGCATACTCAAAGGAGACGCAAGAGGGGCCATAGAGCACGTTGGCGACCACTTCAAGGGAGAGGGAGGCCCGACGCCAGTTTTCTCCAACTCAGCAGTAATGACAATACCAAATTGTCCCGACTGGCAAGGGGCGGCAAGTGCCTTGCCGCCCCCGATCCCCAATCAAAAACGGAGACAAACTGAGCCAACAGGTGAAATCTAAATCCCTTTCTCAAAAGCATGGGGCTGTGTTAGATTTTTTTTAACAAATCAAGTTCAAGGAGTTAGCTTTCATGTCTTTTTCTGCCCGCCTTCATTCTCTGATCCAAAAGTATAACCCCCTCGAAAGACCT
>CAIVVG010000075.1 GCA_903909295.1 uncultured Chlamydiae bacterium | reverse complement strand
GTTGGGGAGAAGGGTCAGGGTCGTTGCCGGGGAATAGAACCTAAAACAAGTCTGTGAATGTCTGCTCGTTTGAAGCAAACCAGGTTCCTGCCAAGAGCCTCGCTTGGCGTTGATGAGAAAAAAAGCTCTCTGTTGCCAGAGAGCTTTTATGAATTATGATGTGTGGGACAAGAATTCGCAGACGAGAGGGACGTTGACTGGCATGGGGAGAGAAACCTGCTCCAACGCGGGGGAGGAGAGGAGTTTGCCAGAGAATTTGTCCTCATCGAGGCCCATGTATTCGGGGATCTCGCGGTTGATCGCTTCTTGTGCGTGCTGGATCGCCTTCATTTGGCGAGAGGCGGGACGGATAGAAACAACCATGCCTGGGCGGACGAAGAAAGACCTTCGGTCCACTTTTTTGCCATCCACTTGGATATGGCCGTGGGAGACGAGCTGCTGCGCGCCGAAAATGGTCGAAGCAAAGCGGAGTCTGTAAACTACGTTGTCCAAACGGCACTCGAGCATCTCGAGGAAGAGGTGAGCAGTGTTGCCCTTCTTCTCCAGAGCTTTTCTGTAGTAGTTCACGAGCTGCTTTTGGCTGATCATACCAAAGATCGCCTTGAGTTTTTGCCGTTCTTCGAGCTGGGCGCCGAAGTCTGATTTTTTCTTGCGCTTCGCACCATGCATACCAGGAGGGTTCTGCTTGTGGAGCATGGGGTTGCGCGCTTTGCCAAAGATGTTGGCGGCGAAGCGGCGTGCGATGCGGTTTTTAGGTCCTCTGTAACGAGCCATTGGTTCTCCGAAAATAGTTCGATTTCAAGTAAGACAGTGTACTGGAGAGGTGATTTTTTGAACAAGCTCATTTTCTGATTTTTGTATTTCTCTTATAGTCAGCGACTTACGAATGTTGCTAAAAAAGGGTGTTTTGGGTTACTATTTTTCATCTATGGAATATGTGTGTTTGGCTTATTACTCTGTCGCTCCGATTGAAGACCCTCGGCATGAGATCGCCCTTCATCAGGAGTTTTTCCGGACGAGGGATTTTAAAGGAAGGATTTACATCTCCGAGCAGGGGATCAACGGTCAGGCGAGCGGTCTGCAGGCACACGCTCAAGAATACCAAGACTGGCTCCATACCCGCTATCCGGATGTTCCGTTCAAGGTTCACCCGGCAAAAGAGCACGCGTTCCCTAAGATGACGGTCAAGTACCGGAAACAGCTCGTGGCGATTGACTTTCCTGTCGACTTCTCTCAGAGGGGGGAGTCTGTTTCCCCAGACCGCTGGGACGAGATGCTGGAAAAGAGGGACGCCAATACCCTCGTCCTCGACGTGCGCAATGACTATGAGTGGAAAGTAGGCCATTTTGAGGGGGCGGAGCTCCCTAAATTAGAGACTTTCCGGCAATTTCCCTCGTATGCTCAAGAGCTCAAGGGAGAGCGCGACCCGAAAAAAACGGTTGTGATGATGTATTGTACGGGGGGCATCCGCTGTGAGTTTTTCTCGGCGGTGCTGAAAGAGCAGGGGTTTGAGAACGTCTACCAGCTCGATGGGGGGCGTCATCCAATACGGCTTGGAGAAAGGGTCCAATAAGTGGAAGGGGAAGCTCTTTGTCTTTGACGATCGTCTCGTAGTACCTCTCTCCGAAGATGCAGAAGTGATCAGTCAGTGCAAACACTGCAATACGCCGAATGATGTCTACTATAACTGCGCCAATATGGACTGCAACGACCTCTTTACCTGTTGTCTCGATTGCCTAAAAAGCCACAAGGGTTGCTGCTGCAGCTCTTGCGAAACGGCTCCGCGGGTCCGCCCTTATCGCGAAGATGGCTCTTCCAAACCGTTTCGAAAAATGGCCCATTCGTGCTGCTCTATCAGCTAGAGTTCAAGGGAACTTCCGTCTGGGTGCGGCTCCAAGAAAAGGGGACGCGCCGCGTCCTCTATCTCGATACTCTGCAGGCTTTGGCCCAGCCGATTGACCGAGCGCCGCTCGCCTTGCTCACGCGGGGACTGATTCGTCCCTCTTCGCGAGAGACGCTCTCTTTTCAACAGATTGAAATTCCCGCGGCTCATGTGGGCGAGGCGCTGCAGCTCATGGCTGCGACGGGGCGTCTCTTTTTTCAGGGGAAATGTTTAGTAGCCGCAACGGCGAAAATTTCTTGGGAAGGGGAGCTCCCTTCGACGGTTAGAGCGACAGTCCAAATTGGCACTGAGCGCATTCCCCTCGAGCAATTAGAAAAAATCAACTCCTCTTGGTTCATTCACGGCGCACTCACCGGCGCAGTAGAGTGCCCGGTTCCTTGGCGCTGGGCGGAAGCTTGTAGATCGGGACCCACTCTCCTTGAAGGGGTGCAAAAAAAGCGGTTTTTAGAGGAGGAGCCCCCCATCACATGGACGGCGCCGCCGCCGGAACTGATTTTACAGGACTCTCTCGGATGTTCAGCGACACTCAAAGACTCTTCCTGGGAAAAAGATCTCCTCGAGGTGGGCTTCGTTCGGAAACAAATCGGTCAGTACTACTGCCCCACCGATCGGGTGCGCGAGGTGCTCCGCTTTCTCCTCGAACTGGGATGGCGCGTCACCGATTTTCGGGGCAGGCGCGTTCTCTTACAGAGCGGACTTGAGTGGCAGGTGACTGAAGAGCACGGACAGATCGCCGTCCGAGGGACTCTCTCATTTCAGTCGGAAAAAATCTCTCTCCGCGCAGTCAAAGGTCCTTGGATCGAGATCAACTCTACCAGCATCGGGCTCCTAGATCCCGTCCCCTTTCTCGAAGGAGAGTGGTTTGATGATGCTCTCCTCATCCCCAAATACCGCGGAGCGCAGTTAGAGACGTTATTAGACGCCCCTCAAGCTCAGTGGGATGAGACTGTCCGCACCTTTGTATCGGGCTTTTCCCGCGCTGTTGAGGAGACCCCTCCTGCAGAGACCTTTCGGGCCACTCTCCTCCCTTACCAGCAAAAAGGGCTCGACTGGCTCTCGTTTCTCTATCGATGGGGCTTTTCGGGACTCTTGGCCGATGAGATGGGACTCGGCAAAACTGTCCAGGTATTGGCATTTTTTTCTCGTCTGCGGACAAATTTGCCGGTTCTGGTCGTCGCCCCCACATCGCTCCTCTTCCACTGGCGCGCCGAGATGGAGCGGTTTCAGTACGGTCAGTGGTCTTGAGT
>CAIVVG010000074.1 GCA_903909295.1 uncultured Chlamydiae bacterium | reverse complement strand
CCGACAGCCACAAGGTCGCAGTCTAGGTCGCCAGTGATTGAGGAGGTTCACGCCACTTGTCAGTAATTATGCAACAAAGCCATTACACTCCCGCGTGAGTTAAAAAAATCAATGCCAGATAATCGACATTAATGGTAGAATGGCTGACCAAAAGCGAGAGGAAGTATGTCTGGATTAGCTGAGTATAGAGTTGGAACCAAAAGTGGAGAAATCTCAGTATGGGATTCTCGAGGGGCTGGTCCTACAGCTCTTTTTATCCATGGAAATTCTGCGTGTAAGGAAATTTTTCAGAAACAATTTCAAAGCAGTTTGGGTAGAAACTTTCGGCTTATCGCTATCGATTTACCAGGTCATGGCAAGAGCGATAGAGCAGATAATCCTGAAACAACCTACTCTTTGCCTGGATATGCAGATGTTGCTGTCGAGGTGCTCAATCAGCTAGGAATTGAAAAAGTCACTATTGTCGGATGGTCTTTAGGGGGTCACATTGCAATCGACATGCTGAAACGATGGCCTGGCATTCAGGGAATATTCATCACAGGCACCCCACCTATTCCGTTAACTCCTGAAGGATTTCAAAAGGGATTCCGCCCCTTTCCTTGTCTCCATCTGTTGGGACAAGAGAAGTTCTCAAAGGAGGAAGCTGAAATATTTGTCTCCCAGGGAGGCATCAAAACACAAGACGCCCCCTTTCTACTAGAAGCAACCTTAAAAGCCGATGGAGCTGCTCGTGCTCATTTGATAGCATCTATGCAAAAAGGCATAGGTGGAAATCAAAAACATATTGTAGAAAGTGCTGAAAAACCTGTCGCTATTGTGGCTGGAATCGACGACACTGGAATTAACAACGATTACCTCGAAAAAGAAGTAAACGCTAACAATCTATGGAAGTCGCGTGTTCATTTCATTCAAGGCGGCCATGGGGTGTTTTGGGAAAACCCTCAGAAGTTTAACGAAATTTTGAGTGATTTTTTAAGGGATGTAAATGTAAGCAGGGAAGTGCAAAAGCCAAAAGCATGGAGTTACGCCACACCCAGTCTTGTGTGCGCATTTGCTGTTGCTATTTTAGCGGGGCTTTTTCACCAAACTTTCATCGCGTTTAATCCGAGGACTTGAGATTCATCTTTCATCTAAAAGATCTATTTGCTATCGTGCTCTCTTCAAAAACTAACCAAAGAGAGCACTATGGCAGTTGAATCAGTTGTATCTTTCCACAAAGGACTCCCCCCTCATGAATTTTTCCCAAAAGCTTGGGCGAGTGAGCCCCTAACGAATGTATTGAAGGAAACGAATATCCCCTTTGCATTGCCGATGCCAGATGAGGAATTCTCCTTAGTGGCTCAGGAACGGGATCTAATCATTGGACAGTGTTCTGCGAACAAAGCGACTAAATATTGGACACATCTCCAAACGATCCATGGAGATGAAGAAAATCTCTCGACTCGTCTCTTCATTGCTATCCACCAAAAAGCAGTTCAAGACGAGCAGGCTTATTTGCGTCAAATAGGAGAAAGCCCGGAAACAGCGCTGCACAGTGCAGGGATCGCCGTCCTTCCAGAACACCGTGGCCGTCAGCTGGGCTTACAGATGAGAGAGCGTCAAATTGCCCTGTGCAAAGAAAGCAAGATGACCACTCTCTTCTGTGAAACAACCAATCACTACTCTGCGGCCACCTTGGAAGGCTTTGGTTTTACTAAAATAGCCCAATATCCTTACGCGGAGTTAGCAGAAGAACTTAAACACCCCAGCCTATCTGCTCTCGATGACAGCTTTACTGTTTGGTGTTTAAGAGTCTAACTAAGACTTCGCTAAATCGGTCCAGGCCTGTTGGTAGTCGGCGAGGATCCGCGCCACTTTTTCCTCGAGGGGATTTTGTGGCTGGATCTTCCCCTTGCCGAGGGCGTGCAGATCGGTCGCATCCCACTCGCGTGCGAAATACTCATCGCTATGCGCTGTGTACTGCTCGATCTGTCCTTTCAAAGAGGTGTCTTCAAACACGGCTCCAAGGCCTGCCATCCGGTCTGCATTCTGCATCTTGAGGGCGAGTTGCTTTTCTCGGCGAGCGTCTACGCTACTTCCCTGTGCAAGCGGGGCGTCGAGATGGAGAAGTTTGTACTCCAACTCAAGGTCGAGCTCAATCAACCGATTCGCTTCACGACTGTTCGATGAGCTGGGGACGGCAATGTGAAAGTCAGCTAACTGGTTCTCGGGAAGTTCGGTGGCCAAAGAGCGCACTTTGAGAACGAACTCACTTTCGCTCTCGCCCTTAATGGCGGCGAGCAGCTGCTGGTTGCGCTCTTTTTTCAAAGCGAGGAATTTCCAAGTCAGTTCCTGGCGCCTTTCGGGAGATACATCTGCATGGGCAGCCTTTCTCAAAGCAGCTAACCCTTCCAATTTGTCCTCGCGGAGGGTCTTTTGGTAGTCTTTTTCCATCTCACTTAAGAAGGGGTCGTACTCACCCTGGCTGTAGGCCTCGCGGGTCTTGGTTACAACGTCGCGGCCAACATCGGCCATTAATGGGGATGCGCACAGAAGAATAGCTAATACTTTAGAAATATGTTTCATGTTCACCTCAGCAACTATTGTAGCGATTTAGTTACTAAAATGAAATAGAATGATTATTTTAGTGATAATAGTTAAAGGCGATAGCGAAGCTGGCGAACTTCAAGGAGTTATGTCCTGCAATGGTGAACCAGGAGCCGGCGATGAGACCGATATCGGCGCTCCAGTTGTATTCAATGGCGGGGGCGAGGCTGCATTGAGCAGTAGCAACATTTTTAATTTGAGCGGGGGGGCCGCCGGGGGTGATGGTCCCCAGGCTTCCTTTAAAGCGGAAGCGAGTGGTGCAGTTGGCGGCGACGTCGAGGGCAAACACCCAGTTCTGTGTGAGGGAATATTCGAGGCCAAGGTCCAGGTCGAAAATTTGGCCGGGGTAGACGGTCCCATTGGTGCCGTAGCCCCCGCCGTAAAAATTGAATCCCTTTACGTGGACGGGGGCAGGAACAGCGTAGCCGAGGTTGAGTCTCATGTTGAGATAATGGGAGCCGTTGGTTCGCAGCAAGTTGCCCCAAGTGAGGGTAGCCGATGTAACCCACGAGCCTGCACCTCCGATCTGGGTGCCGTTTTTGGGGGGCTTGAGGTTCCGGTATTTGCCGCAGGGAATGGTCTCAGCGAGGCTCAGTTTGATGGCAGTGGCCCAATCGCCTTGGAGAAATTCCTGATCGTACAAGCCGATGTCCCAGATGATGGGAAAGTCGCCGAGGGCCCAGTTGGCTGCTCCCTGAGAGAGATTGTAGTAGACCGTGGGAAGGAACTCGAGGTCCATGTTTGTGGCGATCCCCACTTCGATTTCTGGCTGAAAGTAATTGTTCCATACAGTGGGAGAAGAGATGGCGTGCCCATGCTGGTCATAGAAGCCGGTGTAGGCGATGGCGAAAAAGTAGGGCTCGATGTCGTAATGGCCGAGGGGGGTAATGTAGGCGGTGGTCGCTAGGAGCGGCCCTGTAAACCAAGGGACTTCATGGGGAATATCGACTTTGTCCGCCAGCAAGCAAGCGGGAACCAGTAAAAAGAGGGGCCAACGCATATGCTGGAGTTTACTAAAAATTCTTGTTTGTGGAAACTAAGTTGTATGGTGATGTTACTTCTTCTCCAGTTGCTGCACATCGGGAGCGCTACTTTGCAAGTGGAGGTCGCCGATGCTGAAGAGACGAGGGCCAAAGGGCTCATGTACCGTACCTCGCTGCCAGAAAATCAGGGAATGCTCTTTGTCTGCGAAGCTCCTCGAAAAGTCAACCTGTGGATGAAAAACACCCTCATCCCCCTTTCGGTCGGTTTCTTTGACGAAGAGAAAACTCTTTTTCAGACCGCCGATATGTTCCCCGTGCGGCCAGGCTCCACTAGCTTTCCCCTCACCCCGAGCGAAAAACCCATTCTCTACGCCCTCGAAGTGAATCTGGGCTGGTTTACCAGGCACAAAGTTTGTCCAGGCATGAAATTCTCCCTTGATGTAGAATAGGCCGAATGAAAAAGAAGGGCCCTTGGGGCGTTTTGGTGGCCATTGTTCTGGCCGTTTTTTTTGGCAATTTTGTAGGAGAGACGGGCGCGATTGCCGGAGTCACCTTCTACTCGGCGGTCGATCTCTTGGGAAAAATCTTCCTCAACGCCTTGATGCTCCTGGTGGTCCCTTTGGTCTCTTCCTCGATCATCACTGGAGTTTCCCGCGTCGGCAATGAGGGGGGATTTGGGCGCCTCGGTCTCAAGATGCTGAGCTTCTATTTGGCAACCAGCTTGCTCGCCGTTTTAATCGGCCTTTTCTTCGTCAATCTAATCGGCCCCGGCTTAGGCAGCGACATGCCCCCTATTGCTACGCTCCCCGCATTTGACACACAAAACTCGCTCAAGAACCTCCTCCTCCAGTTCGTCCCCCCCAATATCTTTCTCGCTTTTTCGCAAGGGCAGATGCTCGGCCTCATCTTCTTTAGTTTGATTTTCGGTTACGCAATCTCCAAAATCGAAGCCCACCTCGCCACTCAGCTCCAACACTTTTTCGCCGGTGTTTTCCAGACGATGATCCAAGTGACCCACATCATCATGCGCTTTCTCCCCTACGGAGTCTTTTGCCTCGTCGCCAAAGTCGCAATGACCACCGGATTTCAGTCGCTGAGATCGCTCGCCCTCTTTTCCGTGACCGTTCTCCTCGGCCTCTTTGTCTTCATGGGCATCGGCCTCCCCCTCTTTCTCCGCCTCATCGGCAAAGTAAGCCCCTGGAAACACGTGAAAGCGATGGCCCCCGCCCTCATCACCGCCTTTTCCACCAGCTCCTCTTCCGCCACGCTCCCCATCACCATCGACTGCGTCGAAAAACGGGCCGGCGTCTCCAATCGGATCTGCAGCTTGGTCGTCCCCCTCGGCACCTCGATCAACATGTCAGGATCTGCTCTCTATGAATGTGTCGCCGCCCTCTTTGTCGCGCAAGTCTACGGCATCGAAGTCTCTCTCACGATGCAATTTCTCGCCGTGATCGTCTCTCTCGTCGCCTCGATCGGCGTCGCGGGAGTCCCTTCAGGGAGTTTGGTGGCGATTCTTCTCATCTTGAATGCAATGGGCCTTCCCGCAGAAGGGATGGGCCTCTTCGTAGCGGTCGACCGCTTGCTCGACATGTGCCGCACCACAGCGAACGTGTTTAGCGACAGCTGCTGCGCCGTCCTGGTCGCCCGCAGCGAAGGCGAAAAGACTTTGCTCTAGTGAGGGGAGAGGCAGAGAGAATTCCCTTTTTGCGAGGGAAAAAGGGGATTTTTTCCTCTGTGCCTCTGTGGTTATTTCCCCCTCTTAGAGGCCAAAATAATCCAAAAACTCGATGAAATATTTTTTACAGAACACCCTCTAGTTAATCACAACCGGAACGCCCCACACATTATCAGTTCCCATTTGGGCGGACACGATGAGGGCTTCATTGTTCAGATCCGACTGCCAAGCTGCCGTGGCGCTCCCGTCTGTATTGACCCGCACCTCGGGCTGGGACGCTATCGAACCCGCATCGGAGATATAGACAGAAGCGCTCCAATTGCCATCTGCATAGGTCGCCGCTTTGATACGAGCATCGCTACCCCCTTTTTCAGTCCAAATGACAATGGCCTTTCCACTGCTATTGATCGCCACTTCGGGGAGATTCCCATTGGTAGGAGCGAGCTCTCTGACCGTGCCCCAAGTGCCGTCGGCAGCGCGGATGAGAGCCATCACAGCAACGTCAGAACCGGTCGGTGTTTTCCAAGCTACGACAGCCTGTCCAGAATCATTCATCGCAAAATCTGGATGGACAGCTGCCACTCCGTCCCCTGAAATCACCAAAGGAGCGCCCCAATTGCCATCTGCAGAAAGGGTCGCTGCTCCGAGTTGATCGAAGGTCTCTCCAAATCCCCCTTCCCAGACAACCAGCGCTTCACCATTCGAGCTCACACCCACGCATGCTGCTACAGAATCGTGATTTACATTCGTCAATGTCACAGGAGTGCTCCAGCCCGCTCCAGCGGAATAGTAAGCCCCTTGAATGACCAGTCTGAAATACGTTCCCTGACTCGAGGGAATCTGCCATGCCGCAACGGTCCTCCCATTGGAGCCTGTATTGACTTCAGGAGCCATCATCACTTGAGATGAGTCGGAGAGTTTTGTTGGAGCAGACCACCCTGATCCAGGGGTGAAAGAAGCCGTTGCTAGGCACACATTCCTCGGATCTATTCGCTCTTGCCATACAGCGACCCCATGTCCGTCGTTATCGAGACCGATTTCTGCAAAATAGCTATCTGCCGTAGACAGCTGCACAGGGGTGCTCCAAACATCTCCCACCTGAGCCGCAGCGCCATAGATCGCATAATAAGCGCCTGTATTCTGGCGCCATACGACGAGCGTGTTTCCCGCGCTGTTCATCGCCGCTTCAGGATCAAATGCATCGGTAGAAACAGACAGCCTCGTGGGAGCTTGCCAGCCGCTTCTCGTCAAGTAATTAGCCGTGTGAATGGCAAAGCAATTGTCTTTGTATTCCTCCCAAAAAGCGGAGACATTGCCCGATCCATTGGCGGCCAATCCGGGATCATCCGCTTCTCCGATGAGAAGAGCGAAACCGGAAATAGCAGTGCAGCTGAGAAGTGAAAGTAAACGCATAAGAAAATCCTCCATTCTGTGGGTTGAAAGAGCAGGAGTGTAAATATTTTTTGAAATCGGAGCAACCAGAAAAAACTGGGTACAGGACCCTGAACCTATCCAAGTAAAAAGCTTTCGTCGATTTTAGGGATTATTTTGGCCGCTTTTCGATTCAAAATTGGGGGGCAATATCGACAAAAGTATATGGCCCCCCAATTTTGAAGTCGAAAATCGGCTCAAAAGAACCCTAAAATCGACCGAAACTTTTTACTTGGATAGGTTCCTGTGGTAAATTCTTTTTCCCTAAAACCCAACACTCAGCTCAATAGAGAACGTGTTGTCATAGTATCCAGAGCCCCATTCCCCTTGATAATCCAAGGTGAGGTAGAAATGGTCTTTGGCGCTGCGGCCGATGGGGAAGCTGCCTGTGAGCCCCGCGTCGACGAGGAACAGGCTCCGATCGGGGTTCAGCCCCACGACGTCCATCACGCACGAAGAACCGACAAAGCTCGACTGGGACTGGCGCCCCATGAAGCGCTTCTCAAAAGCGCCGCCGAGTGTGAGATGAGGCATCCATTGCGTTGTATTCCAGTGAAGACAGGTTAAAAACTCCAGTCCGGTTTCAAAGCGGAGCAGATCGGAGTTATGGCTTTGCACGTTGAGATCGATGCTGCTCGCTCCGCTCTCCTCAAAGGCGCTGCGATGCAAGAAGGCATAATCGACGCTGCCGTAAGGGATGAGCTCGTACTGCGATCCAAAGGAGTAGCCTACTTCTAGGTTCCCAAGAGCTTCCCAGCCCCAGTTGTCGTGCTCGGCGGTGCGGGAGACGGGACTAAAGAAAGCGGAGCTAAAGTCAATGTTGCGCGCGGCCCGATACTTGCTGCCAGCTCCCATCAGGGCGGTCTGCGCATAGAACTTGCGGTAGGTGCCTCCTGCGTAGAGGGCTCCGTAGTAGCTATAGATGTGCCCCTTGCCCATCACCTCTCTAAACTTCACATCATCGCGAGTGTACCCAAATGCAGCGCCGCTATAGATGGCGGGATCCCAGAGGTAATCGACCCCTACTACCACGCCGCGGGGCTTGGAATGATAGCCGATCCCTTCTCCTCGAGAGTCTTGTCCTGTGCGGGTATAGAACCCGTCGATCCAGATATGGGCTTCACGGGGGGTAAAGCAATGGGGTACACAGAGAACATCCATCTCGCGGGAGAGGGTTTTGCGCACCTGGATCAGAGCGGATTGCTCTGCTAGGTCGAGTCCATTGAAGAGGCTCGAGTTCATTTGGGAAAAGGTGCTTTGGAGCTGTGAAGTATCCATGAACTGCGCCAACCCAACAACCGTTGCAAAATCGCCCACCGCGGGGGTCGCATCGACGCAGGCGGCAACGATGGCAGCATTCCCCGTGAGTCCTGACATCGAGGAGAAGGAAATTGCTTGGAGTGTCAAATAGACGTTGTGTGTATCATAACTCAAACTAAGCGCCACGCTGGGCAAGTGGTTGACCAAGCTGAACGTGCCGCTCACAGTGCCCCCGGCGGTCAAGATCGGAACCGTTAAGCTCGATGGGTAAGCGCCCACCTGTGGAACGACATCGGCAATGCCGCTGATCGACGCATTGGCGGAGATGTTGATCAGGTCGTGGTCCGTTGGGGAGATTTCCACAAAGTAGGTGCCTGTCTGCATATAATCGCCCACAATGGTAAGTGTCCCGATGGAATTTCCAGGAGCAATCCCTCCCGTGACCGTGGTTGTAACTGCGGTGATAGTGCCGGTTCCTTTGAGGACACCGCCTGAAGAGACACTCACCGGTGAACTGCCCGTATGGATCGTCCCATTTGCGACGAGCGTTCCCGCTGCCACTGTGACCCCCCCTGTCGCCGTTGCGCTATTGCTCAAAGTCACCTGTCCTGATCCCTGCTTCGTGAGGGCCCCCGTTCCTGATATCGTCCCTCCATAGGTCGTATTCGACGCATCACCAAAGGTGAGGTTGCCGCTGCCGAGAACCACAGCGCCCCCCGTCGATCCTCCTCCCGCGAGATTCCCAATGGTCTGGTTGAACCCACCTAGACTCAGTGTGGCTCCAGCGTTATTGGCCAACATCACAACTGCGCTAGAAGAGAGGGCATTGGCAGCGCCCGTTAAAAATGTTCCCCCGTTAATAGTGAGAGTTCCACTGCCCGTCATGGTCCCTAAAAACGTCCCCGCTGAGCTGCTCAAAGTGAGAGCTCCCCCATTCAAAGCCACGGTCCCTCCCATCGCTCCTCCCCCCGTTACTGCAGCGACGGTCTGGTTAAATCCATTGAGATCGAGCGCCACTCCGGCCGTATTGGCCAAAGTCACAGTTGAACTAGAAGAGAGGGCATTGGCCGCGCCTGTTTGGAATGCTCCCGCGCTAATATTGAGAGTCCCGCTACCGGTCATGGTTCCTGAAAAAGTCCCTGTTGAGCTGCTCAGCGTGAGCGCCCCTCCATTGAACATCACGGTCCCTGTCCCCGTCAGGCTGGGAATCGTGCTTGCATACCCATTGAGGTCGAGAGTCGCTGTTGCCGCATCGGCCAACACCACCGCCGAGCTCGGAGAAAAGGCCCCGGCGACCCCCGCCTGAAATATCCCAGAGATAACGGTGGTCGTCCCCGAGTAGGTGTTGGACGTTCCGGCGAGAGTCAACGAATCGGTAGAAAAAAGGTTCACAATCAAGTTCCCGCCAGAGCCAATAATCGGACCTGGGAATATAGAGCCACTCTTTATTTCCAGCGTTTGAGCGCCCAATGAAATCGTCCCTCCACTGTTGACCGTGAACACCGCATAAATCGCAGCTGTGCCGGAAACCCCGGAGATATCGAATGTAGCGCCGCTGTCCAATTGCAACTCGCCAGCGCCAGAGATAGAGCCCGTTCCTGATAGCGCTAAAGTCCCCCCTAAAGCCCGAACAATAAAGCCCTCATATTTCGTATTACTATTGGTCAACACGAGTATGCCCGCTCCCGTTTTGTTTATGCCTCCTTCCCCACTGAAAGCCCCGCTGAGAGTACTGGTTCCCGTAGCGACGTTGATCGTAGCGTTTCCCGCAGTCAAGTTGAGATTATTGGTCGGGCTAATTCCCGAGCCAAGGACCAGAGTGGTGACCGAACCCATCGTAAGCGTCCCGGTCCCCAAGCCGCTGCTATTGGCAAGCGAGATGGTTCCTGTACTGGGACCCATCACAGTTCCCCCCTGATAGGTATTGGTCCCGCTCAAAACGAGAGTTCCTGTCCCTGTTTTGGTCAGAGTTCCCGAGCCCGTAATCGCCCCGCTCAACGTCGCCGTTGTAGAAGCAACCCTCACAGTCGTCGTCCCCGCAAGGGAGAGCGCATTGGAGCAGGTGATCCCAGACGCCAGATCCAAAGTGGTTCCATCCGACATCGCAACAGTCCCAGTCCCCAAGCCATTGTTATTCGTCAGCGCAATCGTCCCCGCCGACACGTTCGTTCCCCCGCTATAATTATTTCCGCTATTGCCCAATGACAATATCCCCGATCCCGTCTTCGTCAATGTCCCAGCTCCACTAATCACCCCACTGAGAGTCAAAGTGACACCTACCACCTTCAGCGTCCCCAACCCCGTCATCGCCACCGTTCGAGCAGAAGTGAAACTAACGGTGGGCACAAGAGTTCCCCCGTTCAAGACGATGCCCCCCGAAGTATTGCCTAAAGCCCCATTGCCAGATATCGCAAGAGCTCCCCCATTGATCTGGGTGCCCCCCGTATACGTATTAGAGGGGGTCAAGACAAGAGTCCCTGCACCCGTTTTGGTGAGGGGCCCCGTCCCCGAAATCACCCCGCTCAAGGTACTCGAGAACCCTGAATCTACATTCACTGTATTGGAACCCCCTAAGGTGACTGGATTGAAAAAACTCGCAGTCCGTAAATCTAGGTTGGTCTCAGTATTCATATTCAGCGTACCACCGCTAAGACCGTTAGTACTGGCCAACGAAATCGTCCCCGCGGAGAGGGTGGTTCCCTCAGTATAGGTATTCGTCCCACTCAAGACCAATGTTCCCGCTCCCGCCTTCAGAAAATTGCCCGTCCCCGAAATCGTCCCGCTTAAAGTCGCTGTCCCGAGGGTGGGAACATGGAAGGTCATCGTCCCAGATCCAAGTCCTAATATTCGAGTTGAACAGGTCACACCGGAGGAAAGACTTAAGGTAGTTCCATCCGTCATGGTAAGGGTCCCTGTCCCCAGGCCGCTGTTATTGGTCAGCGCGATGGTTCCCTCTCTTAAGGAGGTGAAAGTGTGGGTATTGGTCCCGCTCAGAACCAGGGTACCTGT
>CAIVVG010000073.1 GCA_903909295.1 uncultured Chlamydiae bacterium | reverse complement strand
GTAAAGTCTATTGAAAAAATCGGCGATTTTTTCTTTGTCATTTGAATACCCCCTCAACCATAGAATCAACCTTGTGAGCAGAGATTTGGACGCAATCACAACATCCGCACCTCTAAAATAAAAATGGTTCTCCCCATCTTTATAGGAAGCCCCCACCAAAGCTTCCTCAGCAGTGTGGTCCTTATCAACTGCCTCCCGAACCTCTTGTGGAGGGGCCTCCACAGGTGGGTCCTGTGCTTCGATCAGCGCGTTATAATTAGATTTGAGGTCGTCTGAAGCTCTTTTGCCCTCACATCGCGCTAAATTCTTCTCTTTCTGAAACCGCCGTAACGGTTTGATGTTTTTTCGTCCCAATTTCCACGGCAATTGGAGCCTTTCAAAGACAGAAGTTAAAAAGCCTAACCCCTCCTGAAAACATGACCATATGCCCGGCAGAGGACGCCCCGGCTGTTGAACAGGCCCCTCCTGATTCCTTCCTTTAGTACATTCATACAATGAGCGCATCACTTCAAATTGCACATTAAACCTCATATTATTATCTATTAATTATAACACAAAACAACAATCAATTCAATGCACATCAAGCATCTAACAACCAAACACTTACACTTTCTCTTGCAAACTCTCAAGGAATTCCTTACTATGCACCTAAAAGAGGACCTATGAAAAAATCGATCTCATTGTGTATCAGCGCGTTACTACTCACCATTTCCGCTCAGGCAGCAACCAAGCAGGAGCCGGCTCCGGCGCCTCCTCCCCCATTCGATGCGAACCTTTTCCGCAACGATGTGCAGTGCTTGGCGGGGCACGTATCATTCCTCTATTGGACAGTCGATATCAGGGCAATGGACTATGCGACGCAGATGCAAAATAGCGCCTGGGGAGACAGCACTTCCACGTCCTATGCGCAGGGGGAGATTAAGAGCGCGACCTATAACCTGGATCCGGGATTTCGGGTGGCTTTGAGCTACTTTAGGGCTCCAAAAGAGTGGGAGGTGTGGGGGCAGTACACTCGGCTGACGGCGCGGGGCAAAGACGAGGTGGGCAAGCCAAAAGACAACTCGCTGTTCTTAACGGGAAATTGGCCGCAGATCACGACGCAGCCTTTGTCTGGGGCACATAGCTATGTGCATATGAACTACAATGTATTCGACCTGATTGCCAATCGCTATTTTCACCCGAATCCTCATTTGCGTTTGCGTTTGATGGGGGGTGCGGTGGTTGCTTGGATTGATCAGAACTGGATCGTGAAATACACCGATTCTACTCCAAACATCACAAAGATCAGCAACTGGTGGCGCTATATCGGGGCGGGAATTCGGGGCGGTTTCATGGGAGACTGGTTTTGGACCAATGATATTTATATGACGGGGCTTGTCACAACGGGGGTATTGATGGGGAGCTATGTGAATCGTTCAAAAATCCAGACGACATTCCAACCCGCCAATGGAATTGATACCAATACACCTGTCCAAAATACCTCTTTTAGCGATGTGCATCCGGCCTTTACTGCGCAAGTGCTGCTCGGTCCTTCTTGGCAAAAATGCTTCACCCATAATCGGGTGGAGGTATTTGCTGGTTACGAGATCAATATTTGGGGAAATATCCACGAGATTTTCCGTTCAACGGGGGGCAGCCCTTCTGCGAGCAAACAACTCTGGATGAACTCAGGGTTGATTGCTCTGCAGGGGCTGACCACGCGCCTTACAGTCGATTTTTAGGGGTCGCTGTGACAGTGCCGTAAGGGAGCTCTACAAGGGCTTCCTTAACTTGGGCGTTGTCGTCAAAGATAAATCGGATGGACCAATTCAGCATCTCTTTGACGGAGAACCTGTCCTCAGTAGTGGGGAGAAGTTCGTAAATTGGGTAGGTGGGGATAATCACATGGAGGGCGTGATTGCGGACGACGATCTCAACTGTATGGCCATAAATTTCATAAGTCCCACAGAACTTGCGCAAATAGGCGAGATCTGAGAGCGATACACCTCGGGTTCGCTGGAAAGCAATGTGACTGGTGCCAGGCTCAAAAGGGACGAGGAGCTCAGCGATATCCCCTTCTGAATCATTGCGAAATGTGAACTTGGTCCCTTCCATGGGCACGATCCGATCTTGCGATTCTTCGGAGATGGCAAACACGTCGTAGTGCCAGTGTTCCAAGGTAGAGGTAATCCCATTAAAATGGGCTAAAAGCTGTCCGTTTTGGACTTCCACTTCCATCAAGCCGTATCCGGGATGTTCATAGATCCCTTCGTAATCTTGAAGGGGGTGGGAGGGGGAGGTCCCTTTTTTCCTGAGTCGGTTTTCTTGCGCCTCAGCTCCTTTAGCCATTTCCTTTGCTTTGAGAATCGCCGCATACCCTACATCGAGGAGATTTTGGGAGGGGAGTTCCATCACTTTGTTGATGAGGTCCAAAGTGAGATAGGCAGACAAAGAGGAGAGGTTTTTATTGGAAAGGACCATGATCCCTACTCCTTCTTTAGGGAGGAGGATCGTGGAGCAAGTGTACCCTTCGGTTGCCCCATCGTGCTGGAGGACGTAAAGGCCTCGATAGGAATAGACGTGCCAGCCCATTCCATAGGCGTGTACAATGGCCTCGGGGACTTCAGGAGCTCCAGGAACAATCACTTGGGGCGAGCAGATCTCTTGAAGGGTTGTCGGACTGATCAATACTTGATTTCCGTAAATTCCCTCATTGAGAAGCATCTGTATCCAGCGGACCATATCGTTGATATTCGAGTTGATCGAGGCCCCCGGACCAATCAATGAAACGTCCCGTCCAGGCATTCTCCTCGTAATCCCTTTTCTATCGAGATAGGGGTGAGCAAAATCAGCGGACTGTTTCATATCGGTAAAAGAGAAGTTGGTATTGGACATGTGGAGCGGAGCTAGAATACGTTCTTTTACCAGTTGTTCCCACTCTTTACCGGTGATTTTTTCCATTGCATACCCGACAGCAGAATACATGATGTGATTGTACTGGTACCGCTCGCGAATATCGGTCGATGGCTCTAAGTAGCGTAAACGGCCCATGAGCTCTGCGCGGGTGAGCTTGGAGTTATACCAAGCCGCATCGTGGCGCGGCATCCCGCTTCGATGAGTCAGGAGGTCTCGAATAGTTACATTTTGAGTCGCGTATTGATCCCAAAGGCGGAAGTCGGGGATCAGATCGATCATGAGGTCGTCCCAACCAACAAGCCCTTGGTCGACGAGGGTTCCCATCACAAAGGAGGTGAATGCTTTCGTACAAGAGCCTATGGCCATGAGTGTATCGGGTGTCATCGGGAGTTTTTCTTCGAGATTCCGATATCCAAATCCTTTGGAATAGACGACGTGGCCATCGACTACCACTCCCACAGCGATTCCAGGCACTTCATAATCGACAACCGCTTTTGCAATCATCGGATCGCAGGCATTCAAAATCGTCTGAGCCCTTTGGGCTTTGGGGGAAAGGGGGCTAAACCAGTCCAGTAAGGAGGCATGAACCAGGAGAGGGAGCACGAGAAACGAAAGCACTTTTCTGATCATCATAGGACACCTTTTGGGTTAAATGCAGGCGACCATGCTATCAAAAAAGTCCTTAAAAAGGCAATCTTTATTTGAGCAAAGCCAAAATTCCCACGAGGATGAAGTAGATCGCCACGACGAAATTGAGGATTTGGGGATAGATCAGAATCAGGATGCCTGCAATGATCGAGAGGATAGGTCCTGTCATAGGGTGTATCAACATTTTTTTTCTCCTTGTTTGAAACCTTGAGCCCCTTGTATCATATAGGGCATGAAAAGTAAATCTTTGACTCTCTCTACCGGCCTGGCCATGTTTTCGATGTTTTTTGGATCGGGCAATCTCGTGTTCCCCCTCGTTGTCGGTCAGATTAGCGAAGGGCATTATGGGCTCGCCTTTCTAGGGATCTTGCTCACGGGCGTCCTCGTCCCCTTTCTCGGTATTTTGGCGATGCTCCTCTTCAATGGAGATTCGCGCGCCTTCTTTGAGCGACTCGGCAAGCCGGCTGTATTTTGGTTTCCCCTTCTCGCCCTTTCGTTGATGGGCCCGTTCGGAGTTCTCGCGCGCTGTATCACTGTGGCTCACGGAGCTTTTCGAATGATCTTGCCGGAGAGCTCTCTTTGGATTTTTAGCGGACTGGCGTGCGCCGTCCTATTCTTCCTCACCATCCGCCCGAATCGGATCGTCCCCATCTTAGGGACAATTTTAACCCCCCTCTTGCTCCTCTCATTGGCCTGTATCGCCTTCTTTAGCTTCCATTCCGCAGAGCTCCCAGAATCTGCTGGCGTAGGAATGGCTTGGGAGAGCTTTAAACAGGGAATTTTCCAGGGGTACCAGACGATGGATTTGCTCGCGGCCTTCTTCTTTTCAGTCTTCGTCATTCAGCATCTCCGGGGCCATAAAAAGACCCCAGACGATCCTGCAGCCTCCCTTCCGATTTTCTTAAAGGCTTCGGTGATTGGGGCTGGGCTGCTCGCTTTAGTGTATGGCGCTCTCGTTCTCTTGGGAGCGATCTATGCCCCTGAGCTGGCCGCAATCCCCCCACAAGAGATGCTGGGCTATATTGCACAAAGAGCGCTAGGCCCTTGGGCAGCGCCTGTGGTTTGCACCGCTGTGATCTTAGCCTGCTTAACCACTGCGGTTGTTTTGACATCGCTTTTCGCCGACTTCCTCCGTAAAGAAGTCTGCAAAGAGAAAATTCACCCCTCTGTCGCTTTGGCCGCTACATTGCTCATCACATTTGCCGTTTCGACCCTTGAATTTGCAGGGATCGCCCGGATTCTGGGCCCGATTCTTGAAATCATTTACCCGGCTCTGATCGTTTTAACAGTCTTGAGCATCTCTCACAAACTGTGGGGATGGTCTTATCTGCGAGGCCCCACAACCATGGCGCTTGCTATGAAGTTGCTCTCTCGCGTCGTATGATGTTGTAGACGCACAGAGCAATCAGCACAGGATAAAGGACCTCTAAAATGGGTCCCCAGATCTTCACAATGCCGCTGAATCCTAAATTCGCCATCACAGCAGTGATCCCCAGAGTGCAGCCAAGAGCGGTCTTATAACCCAAAAACCCCTTTAAGTAGTCGGCAAATACGGTCCCTAAAGAAATCGCTGTCGTGAGGCAAGCGAGGAAGACGGCAATGGCTGAAACGATTCCGCCGATGGGTCCGAGGATATTCACCGCAAGAACGTAGAGCAGATCTTCGGGGGCTATTTGGCTCAAGAGTCCCGTTCCATGATTCGCAGAGAGCCAGCACAGGCCTACGTAGGTGAGCATCAAAAGGCCCGCCGCGATCAAACTGGCCCACTTCATCCGGTGCTGAATGATCTGGCGCTGGACCGACTTTTGTAGCCCTTCAGTCCCTTCTGCCAAGTGGGGCATAACCAATGTCGCAAAGAGAAGTGCCGCTAATAAATCTGTTGTTTGGTAGCCCATTTTGAGCCCCTCTCCAAAGTAGTGGAGGGGACCTTCTGCCGCCAGAACTGTTTGCCCGGGCTGAAACCACGCCATTCCAATGAGAACGCCCAAAGCGAGGAGCAGAAAGGGGGTCAGGATAGAACCCAATAACTGAATCACTTTTTGTTTGCGCACGGTTAAAAAATAGATACCTGCACACACTAATGCACTAAAAAGGGCTAAGGAGACGCCGGGGAGGTAGGGTTTGATACTCGCATGCATGAGCGTCACGAGGCGGGGCATGGCTCCCACAGGACCTTGGCTCATCTGGAGGCAAAAGAGAATTGCGAGGCCGGGCCATTTGCCAAACCGTTTTAAGAAAAGATAGATATCTCCTCCATAAAACATCATCGCCATGAGGCCTAAAAAAGGGAAAATCACAGCAGAAAGGGCCAATCCCCAAAGAGCGGCAGGAAATTCGCTGCCTGCTTTTTGACCTATGACAAGGGGGAAAATCAGATTCCCGGCACCAAAGAACATCGAAAAGAGGGCCATCCCTGTGGAAAAAAGACTGATTCTAGAAACGGGTTTAAGCATAGAAACGGTAGACATAATACTCTGGATTTTAAAGGATTTAGTTGAGGTTTTCGGAGAAAAATTCGCGGGCAAATTCCGCCATTTCTGCGTGAATTTCTGAACGGCGGTAGGAGGGGGGATCATTTGCCACAGGAGCGGGAACGTGCGCCTTGGCCTTTTCCGCGACTCGGTTGAGGTAGGCGTAATGGGAGACTTTGCGGTCGCGCAAAATCTTTAACTTCGCAGGAACTTTGCTCTGAATCAAGCGAAAGGAGTGGTGGAGGTGGTTGAGGACTTCATCATCGGTACTGGCGATGAGTCCGACAGGAATCTGAATATTCTGCAAGGCCTCTGTGGAGAAGACGAAGGTCGCCGGGAAGACCAATAACAGAGCGCGGATACGGGGATCGCGATAAGCCGCTTCCCCTTCCGAAAAGTCGATATCTTCTAGAGCAACAGGACCTACGTGAGATTCCAGTTCAGCCCGGTGAGCTAAACAAAACTGCTTGAGTCCACGAGCCCTCGCGCCCCCTACATGGAGACCCGTCATCCCCCCTAAAGAGTAGCCCACAAGTCCAATCCTCTTTGGATCGACCCGCGCCTGGACCCAGTCGGTTTGCAGAAGCTGATCGAGAACGAAGGAAACATCCTTGGAGCGCTCCCAGAAACGGACTGTGGTTAGAGGATCGAATGTCCGAAGAGAGCTCCCGTGGTGTTCAATTGCGGCGACCAAAAACCCCTGCTTGACCAATGCTTCGGCCAGCCAAGTCGACTCGCGTCGCTCTCCTCCGTGCCCATGAGAAATGAGGATGAGGGGCCTTTTCGTTTGAGGGCTGGGCAAGGGGGCGTCCCGCCTCTCTTCAGGATGGACCCAAATGGAACCTTGCGGAGAGTCGATGGGGGCCGATGCGTCTGTGGGATACCAAACCTCGACGAGAACAGGGCGCTTGCGAGAGGGATCTTCCAGGCGGAGCGTCCTAACTCCAAGGGAAGGGAGAGCAAGAGCCTCTCTCGATTGAGGAGGGGTTGCCTGCGACATCGCAGTGGCAAGGGGGAGCCCAGCAGTCAGCAGGGTCAGGAATAGGAATAGAACTCTACGCATAAATACCCGGCTACGGAGTATAGCAAATCACTGAGTTTGGGGGAAGAGCCCTTTCCAGAGAAGGGACCAAAGGTCTTCCCCCTCAGGAAACACGACTATAACCCGAGGACGAAGTGGGGGTTGAGGCTGGGGCGGAGGAGCTATAGGTCGCGCGAAGCAAAAAAAGTGCCTCTCCAAATCTTGCTCCTTCCGAAAAGTTCTCTCGCACCTCGGACAGACCAGTGTTCCTTCCGCTCTCACTCTATTCATAGATGCCATTCATGTCTCCTTGATCACTCGTTCCTCACTTCGTTCCGTAAATTCTACCCAATCTGAGCGAAAAAAGTCATGTCAAAAAAAAGATATATACGGCACACTTACTTTCCAAAAAAAAGGCACTTACTTATGAAAAAATTTCTTCTTTTTTTTCTCATTACCCACGCTCTCTCCGGATGGTGCGCCGATTTTGACTGTCTATTTATCGGGTCGAGCCCATTTTCTCTTCTCGAGGCGATCTACCAATCGAGCCTGGGCAAAAGGACTCTCGTCATAGATAGTGCGAGTACCTGCGGAGGGGCGTGGAGGACCCTTTCAGTTTGCGGCGTTGAGGGAGTGGACCTGGGTTGTCATGAAATTGGATCCGACCCTGATTTAGAGACATTTTTAACGGATTGCATGGGGTGCAGGCTCGTTTCTTTGGACGACAAGGCGGAGATGGGGTTTTATTTTTCCAGGGGCTGTTCCGAGTTAATGGGCGCTCTCTACCAACTGCTCTCGAAGAGTTCCGTTCAGGTTCACTTAAACACGCGGGTAGAAGAAGTGTCGTCCCAAGGTTCTGAGGCGCTCGTCAAAACAACCAATGGAACTTTTACGGCGGAGCGCGTGTTCGTCACTCCCATGAGCGCTTTTTCAATCCGGGACGGAGGTTCTTTTTTCCCT
>CAIVVG010000072.1 GCA_903909295.1 uncultured Chlamydiae bacterium | reverse complement strand
TTGAACCGAATGACCGGATTGGGAATGCCCGACAGCCACAAGGTCGCAGTCTAGGTCGCCAGTGATTGAGGAGGTTCACGCCACTTGTCAGTAATTATGCAACAAAGCCATGGATTTTGGACGCGATATTCCTCAAGAAATTAAAACACGAAATGGCCCTCAGACAAGATATTTCGGTGAATGGCATTTGTGGATGTATATGTGCGCCTGGCGTATAGATAAGAATAAAAAACCATTTGCAGGTTCGGAAGACACAAGAGAAAAAATTGACAACTGTCTTTTAGAACTAGCGAATAGAACATTAAAAAAAACTGAAATTTTAAACGACGCATTCGATGCTAAGCTTCATTTCGACGAGGATATGGAGTTGTATCTATTTTCATTTTATACTGAAGATAGAGAGCAGTGGATGCTTTTCACACCAGATAAAAAAACATTTACTGCTGGGCCTGGTTGTACATGGTCTTTCCGCGATTCTGATAAAGCTTAGACGTAGGGGTCCACTATACACCCTAACAAGGAAAATCGTACTAATCCATCCCCTAGTGGTCCGAAGCTCTGACCAACCTGCCAACTATAAGAATACCAAGCCTATTTCAATAGGTTGTTGTCTTGCCGGATTTGCTGGAGCAGCTCTCCGATCTGATCGGACCCGACCTTTCTCTCTACGATAGAGCCTGAAGAGTCAAAGAGAATGGCGGTGGGCATGGACCGGATCTGGTAGACTTTTCCGATTTCGGTCTGTGTATCGACATTGATCTTTAAGAATTTGACTTTGCCTGTGAGCTCTTGGGCAAAGGAGTCAAAGAGCGGAGCGAGTCTTTTGCAGGGGCCGCACCAGTGGGCGTAAAAATCGACAATGACCGGCACGTCGCTATTTCTGAGCTCGTCTTCCAGCTGCTTGAGCGAGGTGATTTCTACCACGCAGCTCTCTTCTTTTGGGGCCTTAGCAGCCACAGAAGCTTTTCGCTTTTCCTGTTGCCCATGGTCGGCGAGGTAGCGCTGGGCTTGGAGAGCGGCTTTGGAGCCGTCGCCCGATGCGGAAATGGCCTGTTTATAGTGGGGATCTACAATGTCTCCCACTGCATAAACGCCGGGAATCGAGGTCTCTTGGTCATTTTTCAATGCAATGTAGCCGTTGGAATCAAGTTTTAAGGCTCCTTTAAAAAGCGCCGTATTGGGGGTGGAGCCGATGCCGAGGAACAGGCCGTCTAGCGCCATCTTGCTCTGATCGCTGAGGAGGACCCCTGTAACTTGGGCGCCATCTCCTTGCACTTCTAGGACAGCAGTCTTGTAGTACACTTTGACATTGGGCGTCGCGAGGAGGGTGGCGAGCCTTTGTTTTTCGACGGCGCGGAATTGGTCTTTGCGGACAAAGACGTGTACCTGCTTGGTCAATTTGGAGAGGTAAAGGGCCTCGACGATTGCAGCATCTCCGCCGCCGACGACTCCCACGACTCGGTCTTTGTAAAAACTGCCATCGCAAGTGGCGCAGTTACTGACCCCTTTGCCCCAATAGGTGCTCTCACCGGGGATGCCGAGGAAATTGGGCTTGGTTCCCATCGCAATGATGCAGGTCTGGGTCGTGAATTCGCGGGACTTATTGCTTCCATCTAGCGTGCGGGTGCGCACTTTGAAGGGGCGCTTGGAAAAATCGACGCTGACCACTTCTTCCGCGACAAAGCGGGCGCCTGCTTTCTCGGCTTGGCGCCGCACTTTGTCTGTGAGGGAAAACCCATCAATTGTTTGCTCCCCGGGCCAGTTCTCAATGGCGTGGGACTGGGTCAGGAGTCCACCTGGAATCGCCCCTTCGATGACCACCGGTTCTAATCCGGCGCGAGCGAGATAGAGCGCCGCGGTGCTCCCGCCGATCCCTCCGCCTAGAATGACCACTGGTTCGGGGGCTGCGTTCAAAGAAAGAGCAGCTAACAACAAAAATATGTACTTCATGGGTTCCCTCTACCGCAATTGTACCCGAAGATGGTAAATTCAAACCATGTTCAAGAAAGTGTTCGTCAACTACTTCTTTTTCGGGGCCCTCTTTCTCTTCCTCTTTTGTTTGACCCTCTCCTCTGCAGCCTGGGTCGAATCCCCCCTCCTTTTCACTGCGCACGCCGTCTTGCAAATCGGCCTGGAACTGGGCCTTTGCCTCTTGCTTTCTTATGTCCTTAAAACCTGGGTCTTTGGGGGATTTTGTTTTTTCTTGATGTTGATCCATTATACCGATTTTCTCATGGTGCGGGTCAAGGACTCCTCTGTTTCCTATCTAATCAAATTTTTTCTTGGCAGCGGATGGGAACACTGCTTCGCGGCTTTTGGGGCTTTAAATCTCAATAAGACGATGGCGATCATCTCCTTGGGGTCCCTTGTTTTGGTCCCCGCGATGGGACTTCTCTTCTATCGGATCACCGATCGCCTCTCTCAATTGGCGCCGAAGGAATTTTCCCCTGTTCAGGTGGGTTTGTCCACACTCCTCTGCGCGGCGGGCGTGCTGGGTGTAGAATGGTCGTTGCCGCGTGAATTGTACATAGAGCACGCAAGAGTGCTTCCTTGGGGGTCTCCCTGTTTTGTTCCTCAAGAAGAGAGGATCGTGCTAAAAACTCCCTTTCCACAAATGAGGGACGAGCAGAGCTCGATCGCCCTCATCCCCGAAAAAGTGGAAAGGCCCTTGCCCAATATTTATATTTTCGTGGTGGAAACGCTCCGAAGGGATTACATCACGGGGGCAATCGCTCCTCATCTCACAGCTTTAAGCAAGGAGTATGGAGAGTTTGATCTTTCCATGGCCAACGCCAATGCAAGCCAAATTTCGTGGTTCGCCCTGTTTCACTCGGCTCTCCCCTACCAATGGACTTCCGTGAGAGACCACTGGTCAGAAGGGTCCTTGGGACTGCAGTGGCTCAAGAAACAGGGGTATTCTTTGCGCGTCTACTCTTCAGCCGATCTTAGATATTTTGACATGGACCAGGTACTGTTTGGCAAGGGAAGAAAACTCCTCGATGCGATCGAGGAGTATACAGATCATCCCTCTTTGGAACCGTGCGACCGAGATCAGATGGCCATTGCAGCGGTTACTCGCGATCTAGAAACGCATCCCGTTGGCACAGCATTCATTCTCTTCCTCGATGCGACCCACTCAGAATATAGCTTCCCTAAAAACTGGCCCTGCCAATTTTTGCCCATCATCAAACAGATCGATTACCTCACGATCCGTCCAGGAGGTCCTTCGCTTGAGGGGCTGAAGAATCGATACCGCAACTCGATCCAGTTCGTCGACCACCTGATCGGTGGCTTTGTAGGGACATTGAAAGAAAAAAAACTGTTAGATGAAGCGATCATCGCGATTACAGGAGACCACGGAGAAGAGTTTTTCGAAGAGGGGGCCCTCTTTCACGGCACCCATCTCAACCGGTACCAACTGCACGTCCCCATCATCCTCAAGGCCGGCGACTGGCGCCCTCAAAGTTCGTCTGTGACTCATATGGATATTTTCCCCTCAATTCTTCACTTTGTGAGTGGAGAACCCCCTCCAAAGAACCTTTTTGATGGGAAATCGGTCTTTGAGCCAGGAGAGCGCCCACCGAGAATGGCTGCCCTCGATAACGGCCCCGATGCGCCCCAAGAATTTCTCTTAGATGAGCTGCACGCTCGCTTTACGAAAGATCCTTTTGTGATAGAAAAAAGGCACGACTTGGGTAGCCGTGCCCTTGGAGAAAACCGTTAAGAGAAAAGTTAGCAATTCTCAGGAGGCAATGGAATCGAAGTCAGCTTGCGGAATTCGTTCACTGCATCTTGAGGCACTCGTGGGTTCGCTTTGATGAAGTCGTTCAAGAAAGACTCCGCCCAAGCTCTCATTTCCCCATAAACCGTACCTTCGTTCAAAGACTTCAGCTTAGAGCTCAATTCTTTGAAGAGAAGAACGCCATCTTGCAAAGGTTCCACGTGCTGCGTATAGGCCGTAGCAATGAATCTTTGCAGATTTTCATTGGATTGTAAATGCTGAGAATTTTCTCGGATCAGTCGATTATTGGCCGATTCGCGATCTTTCTTAGCCTGCTCATACTTACCTGCTGTACGACGGTATTCACCTGATAAATCCATCGCTTCGCCATCGCAAAGTTCCTCTACAGAAGGATTTTTTGCGCTGAGCTCAGAACCATCTGCCTGCTTGAACCCATATTTCTTAATGAGCCAAGACCAATCGGATTCCCGAGAGGCGGCAGCGGCATTTTGGTAATCGAGGTCCACTTGTTCAGCACGGCCCAACCAATAATCACGATTTTTCTTATCGTAGATGAGGTCGGTGTTGTTCTGTTTTACCTGAGTCAGGTTTTTCTGAATCACAGCCTTGTTTTTCTCAATTCGCTCTTCCCAGAAGCTAATTTTCTTCTGAACAGCTTGAATTTGATCTACTTCAGACTGGATGAATGAAGCAGCATCAGAGAGAAGTGCTTCAATTCGATTCGTAGACCCGATCAATCGATCTGAGTTCAAAGGCAAAAAAGCCTCTGGATCTACGAGATTTGCTTGGGGAACTTCCCCTAACAAGTAGCTTTGTCCATCAAGGGTAGCCTCGATGTTCTGTAACGACATTGGTTCTGAAGGAGGCATTTCGACCTGCCCCTCCTGCTGGTTCGCACCAATTTCAGCGCGAGAACCAGAAAATTCTTCTTCCATGGGTTTCTCCTTATATTGCCCGGCGAGAACGCTCCCGCGCCTCACGCTTATTGTAACAAATAATTAATTAATTTCAATTATAATTACAAAAACACAATATAAGAAGCTGTTAGTTAGATACTATCGATAATTACAGAGCACTGACAGAGAGAGGAGCGTGGATTATGACTAAGAAAAACGATATAACGATGTAACGATAAAGAGATTACATCGCCGCAGAGCGGCGATGTAATGATTTTGCTTCAACGAGACGAGCCTCTCAGCCGACTGTGGTGTCTGCCGTAGACGAAGTAGAGAATGACGCCGACGATGAGCCAACCCGCTAACTGAACCCACGTTGAGAGCGGGAAAAAGGCCATTTGACCCAGACATGCGGCCATCCCTGCGAAAGGGATCCAGGGGACAAATGGAACTTTAAAGGGGCGTGGTTCATGGGCATGCGTCTTACGGAGGATCCAAACTCCGAAGCAGACGAGCGCATAGAGCAAGAGGGTGGCGATCACGGTGAGCTGACCCAACACCTCGACGGAAAACAGGCCAGCGACCACAGCAGAGATCAGAGCAGAGACGACCGAACCGATGATGGGGGTGCTTGTCTTTGGGTGAATGCGGCTGAGCGACTTAGGGATGAGACCGTCTTGGCCCATCGCGTAGAAAATGCGGGTCTGTCCGAGCAGCTGAACGAGCACAACGCCGGCGAAGGCGGCTAGGATAGCCACTTCGATCACGGTGCTGAGCCAAAAGAACTTGGGACCCAGAGCATGGAGAGCGACCGCCATGGGATCGGGTACATTGAGGAGCGTGTAGCTGACGACGCCGGTCAATACCAAAGCCATTACGACGTAGGCGATGGTGCAAATCCCTAAAGAGGCCAAAATGCCTCTAGGGAGGTTGCGCTGCGGGTTGATGGTGTCTTGAGCCAGCGTGGATACAGTATCAAAACCCATGTAAGCAAAGAAGACGAGGCCTGAGCCTCTCAAAATGCCGCTCCAGCCAAAAGATCCAAAGACCCCTTGGTTTTCAGGGATGAAGGGGACCCAATTTTCGGGATGGATGTGGCCTAGGCCCATCAAGATAAAGAGCAACACAGCGCCCAGCTTGATGAAGACCATGACGTTGGTGAAGTTAGCCGCTGTCCGGGTTCCGACCGAGATGAGGAAACCGATCACTGCGATGAGGAGGATCGCGGGGAGGTTGATTAGGGAACCGCTCGCTGCCCATCCTGTCACTGGGGAGTAGATAAAGGGGGCTTGCGTTAAGAAATCGGGAAACAGGAGGCCAAAGTCTCTGCAGAGGCTCACAAAGTAGCTCGACCAGCCGACCGCTACCGTAGACGCAGAAAAGAGGCACTGCGCGGTGATGGTCCAGCCGACGATCCAGGCGGGAAACTCCCCTAACGCGACATAGGCGTAGGCGTAAGAGCCTCCCGAGGAAGGGATGAGAGCGGAGAGCTCGGCGTAGCAGAGGCCGGCGAGGATGCAAATGAGTGCGGCGATGAGGAAGGAGATGACAATGCTAGGCCCCGCAAACTGTGCAGCGGCTTGACCTGTGATCAGGAAGATACCGGCGCCGATAATGGCTCCGATGCCGATCGATGTGAGGTGGAAAGCGTTGAGGTGCCGTTTTAAGTTCGGACCATCGTGTTTCGCTTCGGTGACAGCTTGAATTGTCTTACGTAAAAAAAGTCCCATTATTTTTCCCAAGGAGCGGCTTCGGGGAAGGTTTCTTCAAAAAATTGATGAAGCAGTCCCACTGTTAATGCTTTGTCATCATTCATAACATCTTCTATGCAAAAGGTAAAGGGAAGATTCTTTTTGAGAGCGGAGAGAGCCCTCCTGTTCTTGCCTAGCTTCGCATCCCCGCGCAAGCTGACCATGACATTGCTCATAGTCCCCACCTCAGCCCACCCCTCATGCATCCAGTGGTATTGAAGCAACCCATTGGTAATATTATACGCATTGGGAGCTCGGAAGCGGTGGGAGGAGTTCAAGATAAAGGCATAGGGGAACAGCTGTTCTGACCTCTCGATGAACGACTTGCGCAATCCGAATGGAGCGTGGCAAAGACGGTAACGGGCCTCTGGGAAAAAGATCCGGTCGAGCAGGGCGTTGGTATTGCGCCAAGCGTAGCGGTAGGAACTCTCGCTATCCACAGGCGGGCCCGAGGGGCTGAGTGAGGGCTCCAGCAACACTTTTACCCTTCCATCTTCGGTGAAAAAATCGGAAGGCTGCACGGTCTGCCCTAAGAAGACATCATCATTGAAGTAGATAAAGTACTCTTCGAGACCGGGGATATAGTGCAGGTTGCTTTCGATGGCCTGAGAATTGAAGGTCGGCAGGTCCGTTAAATCCCGAAAGATCTCTTGGTGATCTACAATCGTGATTTTGGGGTGCTCGTTCAGCCATTTTGGC
>CAIVVG010000071.1 GCA_903909295.1 uncultured Chlamydiae bacterium | reverse complement strand
GGGTATGGGGAAGACGGATCAGACGCCGTCCAGCTCTCCACGCTCCCTTTGGGATCGGCCACAATCCGCGCCACCCGCTCTTGTGCCACGAGGAGCAAGATCGCCTCTGTAGACGCTACCTTCCTCCGGTACTCCTGCCGGTAGAGGAGAACGCTTTGCACCAAGAGAGGGATCACCAAAAGAAGCGAGACGATCAGGACAACCCGAGAGGCCAGGCCAAAATGGAGCTTTTTCGATATTTTGAAATCGGTCATACTAAAGCTCATGCTACCAAAAAAGATCTTGAGCTTACAACACCCACTTGTGAAACACTGGGTCCGTCTACGTAAAGAAAAGCCCTATCGCGAAGAGACAAAGCGGCTCCTCATCATGGGGGAAAGGGAAATTTCCGAGCAGCCAATTGCGGTCCTGATTTCCACAGAAGATTCCGACGTCCCCGCCCAAGAGCGCTACCTCGTCTCTGAAGAAATTCTCCAAAAAATCACCGGTTTGCACGCCCCCTCAGGCCTCGCCGCCGAAGTGGACCTCCCCCCACCCCAGGACATTTCCAATGCAAAACGGCTCCTCATCCTCGACCGCCTCGCCGACCCCGGCAATCTGGGCACCCTCCTCCGCTCAGCGCTCGCCCTCGGCTGGGAAGGGGTCATTGTCACCCCCCACACTGTCGATGTCTTTAACGACAAAGCGCTCCGAGCGGGGAAGGGGGCTATTTTCCACCTTCCCTACAGGGAAATGGGAGAAGAGGAGTTGCTGAAGTGGGTTACTGAAAAAAAAGTGCACCTCTACGTAGCCGATACAGAGGGCAAGCCGGTCAGTACTCTGCGCCCCCAAGAGCCCTTAGCACTCGTCCTCAGCTCAGAGGGAGCCGGGCCTAGTGCATGGGCAGAAAAGTTAGGGATCCAAGTGACCATCCCGATGAAGCCGGGTGTAGAGTCCCTCAACGTGGCCTCGTCGGGAGCTATTTTACTCTATGCGTTTTCACTTGATTAAAAGGACTTTCCCAGAGGACAGGTCGTAGTACCCGCCGACCACTTTCAACTTGCCGGCCTTGGAAAGATAGCCGACCGCGGATTGATCTCCGAGGGATTTTAGGGAATTGACGATATAGACCACGTTGGCCTTGACTGCAGCTTCCACAGAAAGGTTCTTCTTCCCTTCTAGGGCTGGTGCGATGAGGTTGGCGACGTCTTCGATCTCGGCGGTCTGCCCTTTCAGTACGGCACTTACGGCGCCACAGTTCTGATGCCCCATGACAAAGATGAGAGACGCACCTAGGTATTTCGCTGCATATTCGATACTATCGAGCTCGACCGGTCCTACGACATTGCCGGCGACACGGACAATGAACAGATCTCCGAGTCCTTGGTCGAAAATGATTTCCGGGGGGACGCGGGAATCCGAGCAGCCGACGATGACCGCAAAGGGGTTTTGCTTGGCGACAATCGCCTCGCGCCTCTCAACAGTGAGGTTGGGATGGAGGAGTTGGTCCGATGCAGAACGGCCATTCCCCTCCATCAGCTTCTGGAGAGCCGCGTCAGGCGCCATCAGAATCAAGGATGCTAAACATGTTGCTATCATACCTTTCTAGTACAGAGTCCTGACTTTCCTGGCAAGAGAAGTAAGATTCGAACGGCGCTGCAGGCCCTTCGTACCGGTCCCAGCCGCATCCCAAAAACGAAGTGCATCGATCGCCCCCAATAGGGCCCAATTCCTCAAAGGTCGGCAAATAGGTCCAGTTCGAGCCAGTGCTTCGTATCACATCTCCTCGATGGCCATGGCTGCAGTCCGTAGAGGAGAAGCAATTGGAATATTTACAAGCCTCTGACTTATAAAGCGAATTTCTCAAGAGCCCAATAGCAAGCTGGGTTACGCGAGAATGGACAAAAGTACAATTCATCCTTTGACATTTGTCTCCATAAACACAAAGTTTCGATTTCCAACCGGGTTGGCCTCTCTGCCAATCCAAGGGAAACCTCTGCAACTGCTGGACCCTCTGCGCAACACGCTGATTGAAGGCCTCGGGATCTTTTCTACACAGTTGCAGCTCCTCTTCCACTGAAGCAGGAGTGTCGCACTGCTGGACCCATTTGTGCGCAGTATCCATGCACGTAATGAACTGAAATATATTCTGTTGCACAAAAATCATAGGCCCAACTGCTGTTTGAGTGTTTGGATGATCTCTGGCAACATCTCTGCCACTTTGGATGTCATGCGGGGGGTGTATGCCGTCTGCACTTTTTGGACGAGGGTTTTCCATTCTTGAGAGGTGCTGTACTTATTCAATAGGCGCAATTCCTCCTCGGTAAATCGTTGGGCAATCGTGGCTCTCCAGATCGGAAGGAGGATCTGCTGCACCCACGCCGAAATCTTAGAGGCCGTTTTATTCAGCCCCAACGGGTCGGGCTTCTCTTCTAGTTGAGTCAAGATCTCTTCGGCTAGAGGTTTTAGCTTTTCTTCTGCGTTGACACGGCGCAGATACGCGTCGACCAAGGGCATCTT
>CAIVVG010000070.1 GCA_903909295.1 uncultured Chlamydiae bacterium | reverse complement strand
GATAACGGCGCGAGGCGCCCCTTTTTATTTTGAGGTGCGAGGTTTCCCTGCATCTTGTGCATTCTGCGCCGATCCTGCTTATCCTGTTGCCTTGCTTGTGAGTAAGGATTAGCTCAATCACTCTGGCGTCTTTGCGGCTTCTTGCGTCTCTGCGCTCAACACTCCGCTCCTCCCACATTTTTTTCTCTTGAGAAATTTCTCTATAAGCTGGAATAATGGAGCCGAGGGTGGGTCCCGATGGTTCAGGAATTGTTGCAAGTTTTGTGCGAGGAGCTCGCTTTGCCGCGTCCTTCGGCGAGCGAAAAAAAGACCTTTTTATTGACTCTGGGTCAGGCTCGCATAGAATTTACCGATCTCTTGCCGGGTGTCTCCATGCAAGCCCCTATTTGTCCTTGTCCTGAAAAAAAACGGGAAGAGTTTTTCTCTTATATCATGCGGGCCAATTTACTGGGCCAAGGCACTGGCGGCGCTCGGATTGGCCTCAGCGCGGAAGAGAAACTCTTGACACTCTCACTCGGATTGCCGTATGAAATGAACTATCAGGCCTTCAGAGAAAAGCTTGAAGACTTTATCAATTATTTGGTTTATTGGCGAGAAGAAGTGACAAAATTCATGAAACAAACTACGTTACTATAAGATATGCCAGCACATCTCATCGCAGAAGACGGGCCGCAGCGGGGCTTGATCATCGATTTCACCAAGGGCGACAAAACCGAATGGACGGTCGGTCGTGATCCCGACGTGGCTGATTTTGTCCTAGAAGATAGCACCGTTTCTCGCAAACATGCCCGGTTTACAAAGTCCGATGACGGAATTTTCATCAAAAATTTAAGTCGTGTCAATCCGACGTTGGTGAATACTCAGGAATTCAAAGACCCTATCTTGCTCACCGAGGGAGACCGGATTCAGATTGGCAATACGAGGTTTCTCTTTTCTGAAGCAGCAAAAGAAAAGGGCAGCGCAAAATACGATGACATTTTTGGCGATCTGGGGATGCCGGAAGAACCGGAAGAGCATCTAGAAAAACATAAAGAACCTGTCACCGCAAAAGATGAAATCTCTCAACCGACTGCCTATGATACAATTTTCGAAGAAAACGGCGAACAAGAACCTTTGCCGTTTAGCTTAGTCCCTTCTGCCCCTTATTTGCTGAAGGTGATCGCGGGGCCGAATGCGGGGGCCGAGATCGGGATGGAGAAGGGGCGCTCTTATGTGTTGGGCAAAGATCCCAATACGTGCGATATCGTCTTCCACGATATGAGTGTTTCTCGCAATCACGCTAAATTGTCGATCAATCCCGATGGGATCATGGAGATCGAGGATTTGGCCTCCAAGAACGGAACGGTGGTCAATGGCTCTGTGATCAAGGAGCCGACGGCGATCACTCCTCAAGATCTCGTCGCTGTGGGGACGACCATTTTCCTCGTCATCGACAGGGAGGCCCCTCAAGAGACGATCTACTCCCCTATCTCTTCGTATGAGCCGCCAAAAGCAGAAGAGCCCGAAGAAGAGGTCGTCGCTCCGATTCAAGAGCCGACCGATTGGAAGCGGGAGCCGATTTCGATGAAGTTCTGGGTGGGTGGTGGCGCGGTCGCTGCGACTTTCCTCATCATGTTTTTAAGCTTTTTCTCCTTGTTCAAATCCAAACAGGTCGAGGTGGCGCAAAAGGCGCCCAATAAACAGATCGAAGAGGCTCTCGCTAAATTTGAGGCGGTGCAATTTTCTTTCAATCCGGGCAGTGGCAAGCTCTTCTTGGTGGGTCACGTGCTGACGCAGGTAGACTATTTAGAGATGAAGTACCGGATCGATCAGATCCCTTTCATCGCATCGACGGAAGATACGGTCGTGATCGATGAGTCGGTGGATAAAGCGATGAATGAGGTCTTGAGCGGCAATGATCTGTGGCGGGGGGTGAGCATTCAGTCTCCAGCTCCTGGCAAGTTCGTGGCAACGGGCTATCTGATGACCAATGGCGCGGCGGCGCAGCTCCAAGATTACCTCACAGTGAACTTCCCTTATCTCGATCGGCTCCAAAATAAGGTAGTCGTCGATGAAAACCTCAATACCGAGCTGCAGAGTCTGGTAGGCATAGCGGGACTCGGCGGGGTGACGTTGCAGCTGAGCAATGGCGAGGTCATTTTAACGGGTCGCTACAACGAACAAAAAGAGCGCGAATATGAAGAGCTCCTCAAAAAACTCAATACGGTGCACGGTGTTCAATCTGTGAAAAATTTTGCCGTTGCGACCGCTCCAAATCAGGCGGGCATTGATCTGACGGGGAAATTTCAGGTGACGGGAATTTCTACGCGGGATGGGCAGGGATATAGCGCTGTGTTGAATGGAAAAATCTTCACGATCGGGGATCGGGTCGACGGGATGGTCCTCACTTCCATCACTCAAGATACGATTCTACTTGAAAAAGATGGATTAAAATATAGAATCGACACTAGGTAGTAGGAGACTTAATTTATGTACGGTTTAGAAAAAAAGGCGAATGAGAAGTTCGACTTCGATCTAGAAAAAGATCTGAAAAAAAATCCTCAGCGATCGAAAGAAATTGTCGATGACGCCGAGAAACATGTTCAAGAACTAAAAAAGATGCTACGAGAGGGTCATAAGGGCCCAGAGCTCGAGCAGCTGGGTCTACTGTTGCATGGCTATACGGCTTTGCAGAAAGTAATCCGCAAGGTCAAATAGGAGATTCTAATGGACCCACGCATGCTTTCTTTGTCTTTCATGACGCTGATCAAGGCGTATCAGAAAGTACAATCGCGCCTTGTGATACAAGTGCGAACGCTGGCTAGCAATATGAGTACAGCCACACCGGGCAAGTTCATCTTGATTCAGTTCCAGATGAGCAACGTCACGCAAATTGGGGAATCGATCTCCAACTTGATTGGCCAGGTCAACAAAGTGATTAACAACGCGGTAAGTAACCAACAATCCCGCTAACAGAGGTAAGGTAATTTATGGACAAACGTTTCAAAAACGATTTCTTCGTTCTCTTGGAGGCAGGTTTTATCGCTGTCAATCAAGCCGACGAGGATGCTGCCCTCAAATTGTTCAAGGCGGCCGAGATGCTCGATCCCAAAAATATTTTGCCGAGTGTCGGTTTTGGCTACTTGCATCTGCACAAGCTGGAACTCGCCCAGGCGATCAAGCGGTTTGAAGAGGCCCTTCATAAAGAGCCGGGCAACGAGATGGCTAAATCTCTTTTGGGGATCTGCATGAGCCTCTCTCCCGACCTGATGACAAAAGGGGAAAAAATCTTGAGCCAGACAACTCACTCAAAGGACCCTTCTATTAAAGAGCTCTCTCATACAGCGCTTAACTTTGTGGAAAAATTTGTGAAGAAACCCTCCGGTCCTGCTGGGAAGAATAAATGACCATACCCGATAAAAGTCCCGATCGAATTGCAGGGGGGAAGGCGTTGGAGCCGGCCGATCGGCCGATACGCCAACAGCCGGGCTCTCAGTTCGAATCCCACATGAAGGGGTCGACGCCTACAGCTCCGCAAGGAGTCAGCGGGACCTCTCCGATGGAGCTCACCCAGCCGATGGCGCAGGGGACCCCTACCTTCGATTCGCTGATGACGCAGGCGAAGACCACCCAAGATACGCTGGGGACGGTGAAGGATCAGCTCGGAACTAAAAACCTGAAGCTGAAGCGCTCGCAGAGTCATTTGCTGCGCAATAAGTTGACCGATGCGCACGAATCGATGCAGGCGGCAGGCGCGCAGATCGGCGTCAATCGAGAAGGGCCCCAGCTCGGATCGGGACTCTCCGCGATCGACCGGTTCATCTCGTATGTCGACTCGGGCCAAGAGCAGATGACGGCGCTTCAGGGCAAGCTCCAAGAGATGGCGGCTCACCCAGAAAAGCTCAATGCTGCACAGATGCTGCTGGTGCAGGTGAAGATGTCTCAGGCTCAGCAGGCGATCGAGTACTCGTCCGCCCTCTTGGGCAAAGTGATCGATTCGATCAAGACGATCCTGAACACCCAATTATAAAGGCGATGAATGGATCACTCTCCCTCTTTAGATAAGTTGATGAGTCACTTAGAAGAGGTGGAGCTGACCACTGTGCACGGCCGGATCACGGAAGTGGTCGGAATGCTCATCCGAGCCGTCGTACCGCAGGTCAAGATGGGAGAGGTGTGCCTGATCAAAAGGCAAGGAGAGCCGCTCGCAGCAGAGGTCGTCGGATTCACCAAAGAAGAGGTGATCCTATCCCCTCTCGGCGATATGCAGGGGATCGGCCCCTCTTCAGAAGTCATTCCCCTCCGCATGCCGATGCACATCAAGGTGGGGAAAAACCTCCTCGGCCGAGTCCTCAATGGATTGGGTCAACCTCTCGACGAAGATGAAAAGGGGCCGCTCGTATTAGAAGATACGATCCCTGTCATGAATACTCCTCCCGACCCCCTCAAGCGGAAACTGATTGAAAAGCCTCTTGCGGTCGGCGTTCGGGCGATCGACGGGGTTCTCACTTGTGGTCGGGGACAACGGGTCGGTATTTTTGCTGCGGCCGGCGTAGGTAAGTCCACCCTGCTCGGGATGATCGCCCGCAATGCGGTGGCCGACGTCAATGTGATCTCACTCATCGGCGAACGGGGCCGTGAGGTAAGAGAGTTCCTCATCAATGACTTGGGTCCCGAGGGAATGCGCCGTTCGGTGATCATCGTATCGACCTCCGATCAGGCGGCGCAGATGAGGATCAACGCGGCCTACGTCGGCACTGCGATCGCCGAGTACTTCCGCGAGCAGGGCAAATCGGTCATCTTGATGATGGACTCGGTCACTCGCTTTGCGAGGGCTTTGCGGGAGATTGGCCTGGCTGCGGGAGAGCCTCCTGCGCGCGCCGGCTACACCCCTTCTGTGTTTGCGACCTTACCCCGCCTTTTAGAGCGCTCAGGCAATTCCGCCAAGGGGTCGATCACCGCTTTTTACACGATCCTCGTGGCGGGAGATGACCTCAATGAGCCGGTGGCCGATGAGACCCGCTCGATTTTGGATGGCCACATCGTGCTCGACAATGAACTGGCCAATAAGGGGCATTACCCGGCGATCAATGTGCTCGCCTCCATCAGCCGTATTTTATCCCAAGTGACCGACCGCGCCCATATCGAGTTGATCACCAAGCTGCGCGACGTACTGGCCAATTTCAAGAAGAATGAACTGCTCATCCGGATCGGCGAGTACAAGCCGGGCTCCGACAAGAATGCCGACTTTGCGCTGAAATACATCGACAAAGTGAACCACTTCCTCAAGCAACAAGTGACGGAGAAGTGCACCTTCGAGGAGACGATGCGTCAGCTCAAGGCCCTCTTCACATGACCTCTTGCCACACAAAACGCATAACAGTTCAGACCTATCTCCTTAAGCAAGGTCAACGATGGAAACGATATAACGATATAACGATAAAAAAAACATCTTGCGGCTTTGCCGCATCGCCGGAAAGCGGCGAAATAATATCTTTATCGTTATATCGTTATATCGTTTCCATCGTTAATTCTTGCTTAGGAAACAACTCTTCTCGGTGGTTAACACATCTTCCGCGGGGGTCACTGTAACATGACCTCCCCTCTCAATTACCCACTCGAACAGCTCATGACCATCAAAAAAACTCGCTTCGATCAGGCGGTCAAGACGCTGGAGGAAAAAAAGGCGATTTTAGAAAAAGCTTATGAAAAGCTCTACGATCTGACGCAAGAAAAAAACCGCGTTTTAGAGCACAAGACGGCCAAATTAACACAGCTGCGAGAGGCGCTCGATACGAGCATGGCCTCCGATAAGATCCAGCAGATGAAACTGTACCTGAAAACGGTGGATGAAGATCTCGCCCTTAAGCAGCGCAAGGTCGACGATCAACAAAAAGTGGTCGATACGGCGCAAAAACAGGTCGATCTGGCCACTGACGATCTCTTCCAAAAGAAAAAAGATTTGGAAAAGCTCGAGATCCATAAGCGGGAATGGGAAAAAGAGGTTCGCTACTGGACGGAGCAAAAAGAGGCAGTCGAGCACGATGAT
>CAIVVG010000069.1 GCA_903909295.1 uncultured Chlamydiae bacterium | reverse complement strand
GGGGAAACACCTGATCCCATCCCGAACTCAGCAGTTAAGACCCTCGTCGCCAATGGTACTTGTCGCAAGAGACCGGAAGAGTAGGTAGCCGCCAGATTTTTTCTTCGCCCTGATTGGAGTAATCCAGTCAGGGCTTTTTTTTTGTTTTGAGAGTAATAAAATTTATTATACAGTACGCCTAACAGGAGTGTTATCATGCATATTCCTCCCATTGGCGGGGCTTATCAAGTTAGTTCGGGCTCTGATCCCGATAATGACCCAGCTTTTATTCAGCTCGTGGATGCGGCTTGGGAAGCTATCGGACAATTTCAACAGAATCCCGATGCACTCAATGCCCAAGTGGCTATGCAGGAGGTAAATAAGTTAAATGCCTATTTCAATGGGGTGGCTCCCCCTTCCGATAGCAAGGCAGCTGCGGTCTATACCGCGCTAGGGTCAGTGACCGATAAGACTTCTCTCGCTTATTTTTGTTCTCTATACGGACCTGGAGATGCATCCGTTGTTAAAAAATTTATCGATGGAACAATTTCTTTTAATGGACTCAATAATGCCCTCGACCCTTTTGGCAGTGTTTACAATGATCAAAATACCCCAGATGGGCAGGCTGCAGAACAAGCAATGAAACACCTTCATGGCGCTCTTCAGTTATATAATTGGTATATGCAACAGTCAGATAAAGACCCGAATCTCTTGGATCCATTGTTACTGGAAATTGCGAACGATATTCGGACATTGAATGCGGCCACTGCACCCGGTAAAGTAAGCGATGGATATTTAACGATTTTGAACACAATGCTCAATACCCCCCTTACCCCCGGCGGCTCTGATACATTGGAAGCTTTATCAGCTGCATTAGGATCAAGTCCCAATCCCGATTATCAAGGATTTCAAGCAGCATTGCTCACGATCAATGAGGGGACCAGTAATAATGGAGGGGATTTGTTAGGAACGCTCGGATTTTCCATCAATAAGGAATGGCCCTCCTAAGTGGGTCGAAAAGAACAGGTCTCCTCCTTTTGGATCCAGCAACCAGCGGTCGTAGATTCGATGTATCTGCGCAAAAATAGCGCTTCTTTTGCCGAAGAAGAACAAAATGAACTCATCAGTCTATTGCCCGATCTATCTCAGAAAACGGTTCTCGAGCTCGCGTCTGGAATTGGACGCCTGACCCGTCATCTTAGTTCTCGGGCACGTCACCTGACCTCCATTGATTTCATCTCTCACTTTGTTGAAAAAAATCGACGCGATCACGCCGCTTGTCTCAATGTCGATTGGGTTTGTGCAGATGTGATGCACCTCGAATTAGAAAAACATTCTCTGGATGTCGTTTTTTTTAACTGGCTTCTTATGTATCTTGAAGATTCTGAAATGAAGGTTCTCATGCAAAAAATCTCCGATTGGCTCAGGCCGGGTGGGTATCTTTTTTTTCGAGAGTCTTGTGCGTTGAAAACGGCGCGGGGAAAAAAGAGCGACTACTATGTAACATATAGGTCTTTAAGTGATTATGATAAGTTAATCCAAGAGCATTTCGTTCTCATTCGCGAAGGGCATATCCAAGCCTATGTAAACCACTTCGCCGACCCATTTCAATGCTTTTGGTTGGGGCAGAAAGGTTAGATGGTACCACTGCTGTTTTTTTTAGCGGTCTCCCTCCTGTTGAGAAAAAACCGTTTTTCTTGGTTTGGATGGTTTCAAGATCTCAGTTTAGGGCTCCCCCTCTTCGGTCTCTTCCCTCCTTTAGGGACTCTTTTTCACCTCTACCTCCTCTTAGATGTGTTTCTTTTCAGGGAGCTCCACTTAAGGATGCGGTGGGCTTACTTGCGTCATCTGCGCCACCCTTCTTCGTTGTACTCATCAGCGAAGGCACTGGGCCTGACCCAGTTTTTGCTCTTGAGTGGGGGATTGGTGGCGGGGACTTATGCAGTTTCTTGGCCGCCCTTTGAGATGGGATGGGGCTATTGGTCGGCTACTTTGGGGATTGTTATAGCGGCTTATGTGGGCAGGTGTTATATCCCTAAGGATCAGATTTATAGTGGGTATAATCCTTTCTGGTTAGAACTCTTTTCCCAGCGACCTATTTCTCAAGAGCCATTGCTCTTTTCTTCATCTACAGAACCTCGCAAGGTGGCTTTAGAAATAGAGGATAACCCTCATGTAGTGTTTTTGTTTTTGGAGTCTTTTGGAGCTCGTGATGTGGGTCCTGAGGTCACTCCTCGGTTCTTTCAACGAAGTCAAGAGGGGATCTATTTCCCTCAGTTCTACTCGAACGGGACATTGACTTATCGGGCTTTGCTCGCGGGGTTGTTCGGATTGCCTCCAGGGAGTACAGCTGAGGGATTAACTCCCTATTTGGGGGTCGATTTAGAGGGGATTCCTCAATTCTTACAGTCCAGAGGGTATAAGACCGCATTTCACCATAGTGGCTCATTGGATTATGATAAACAACGGGAGTTCTTACAGAAATATTTTCAAGAGCTCGTGGACCAAAAAAATCTCCCTTCCAGCTCTCGATTGGGATGGGGAGTTCCCGATGAATATCTCATGCGTCATAGCGCCCAATGGCTTGCTGAGCAGAAACAGCCCTCTTTTTTAACCCTATTTACCATTACCAATCACCATCCGTGGATTGCTCCCAATGGTTCCACCAAGGGATCTGTCCGAGAACGATTTTTAGAGACAACTCGCTATACGGACTCTTGTTTGGGCCTCTTTATCGATCTTTTGCGAGAGAAGGGAATCAATCAGAAAACAATTCTTTTTGTCCTAGGTGACCACGGTCAGCCGATGGGAGAACACGAGGAGAATTTTCATATTTCTCGGTTTCTCTATGAGGAAAATGTCCG
The DNA here is from genome assembly GCA_903909295.1 of uncultured Chlamydiae bacterium. GTDB lineage: Bacteria > Chlamydiota > Chlamydiia > Chlamydiales > SM23-39 > CAIVVG01. The sequence goes on along the minus strand of CAIVVG010000069.1, from coordinate 19,390 downwards.
AGTTCCTCTTTTAATTTTGGCGGATGGAAGGCTCTCTGCGCCACAGCAAATGGAGGCGCTAGGAGCGCAAAGCGATTTACTGGCCACGGTGAAGGATCTATTTGGTCAACCTTTTCACGGGCATTCTTTGTTTAGAGAAAATACCAATCGGTCCATTTTTTTGCAGAATCCTTACACAGAAGGGTGCATAGGATGTCGTAGAGGAAACTGGAAATGGATCCAGAAGGGGTTTTCCAAAACAGAGGAGCTGTTTGATCTCAGTCTAGACCCCGGAGAAATGCGGAATCTCCTTGAGGAAAACAGAGAGATCGCGGGGGCACTGCGCCAAGAGACTCAGCAATTTTTTGCTTCCGTCGATGCGTTTTATTTCTCTCGGAAAAAACAGAGGCGGATAGTTCTTGATTTTTCTAACCAATTGCTCTTCGACGAGGAACTATTACAAGTGGCCGCACCCGAAGTGGCTTCTCTCACCCTCACTCACTGCCACTTATTGACCGAGAAGGGGATCGGCGCGATGCTGAAACAATGTCCCCATTTAGAGACACTGAATCTCAGTGGGCTTTCCCATCTGACAGTCTCCCTCTTTCAGGGAGGTGTCTACCCTCATCTCAAGCACCTCGAGCTTTCTGTTCTTTCTGATGAGGGAGCCTCCCAATTAGCGCAGTCTTGTCCTTCCCTTATACAACTTTGCATCGATGGAACGCCCTTGACGGATCGAGGCTTTCAGACGCTAGGACCCAACCTCATGCGCTGTAAAATCGGAGGATCTTCTGCCATCACCGACGAGGGGATGTTGACTTTTTTACAGAAGAATCCTCGGATCAACTGCCTGTTGTTAGAAGGGTGCCACTGTCTCACGGATCGGTTTTTATCGGGACTTCTTTATCACCCACTCAACCAGCTGTGGGTGAGCCGCTCTCCTGGGATTACAGCTCGAGGGATCGCAAGGCTCAGAGAACATTTTCCTTGCGCTCGAATTACTTTGATGTAATGTACAAAATATATGATCCAAGCCTGTTTTTTCGCCGTTCTTCTTTTCGCATCCCCCGTCTTTGCCTGTACGGGAATCCGACTGACCGCAGCTGACGGCTCGACAGTCAACGGGCGCACATTGGAGTTTGGGGTGCCGGTGGAGGTGTTTTCCGCGGTGGTCCCGAGAAAAACCCTCTTCAAGAGCAGCGGACTGACCTATACCTCCAAGTACGCGGCTGTCGGCTCTTACTGCTTTGAGGATGTGATTCTTATGGACGGGATGAACGAAAAAGGGCTGGTCGCGGCCTCTTTTTATTTTCCCGGGTTTGCGGAGTATGCCGATGTAAAAGATTCCTCTCGCTCCCTCTCTCCGGTAGAGTTTCCCAATTGGATCCTGACGCAATTTGCGACGGTAGAAGAGGTCAAAGCGGCTCTTGTCTCAGATGCCTCAGTGGTTATCGCCCCTATAGTTTCTCCTCGTTGGGGCCCCACTCCGCCCCCTTTTCACTACGTGGTGTATGATGCCACTGGCAAGAGCATTGTGATTGAGCCGGTGGAGGGGACGTTAGTCGTGCATGATAATGAGCTGGGTGTCTTGACCAACTCTCCTAGTTTTGACTGGCACATGACCAATCTGCGCAATTTCATCAACCTCTCCCCCTACAACGTCCCTCCAGTCAATTGGGGAAGTGTTTCACTCGCCCCTTTTGGACAAGGGTCTGGCATGGTGGGGCTGCCGGGCGATTTTACCCCCCCTTCTCGATTTGTTCGCGCCGCGATTTTCTCCATGACGGCGCTCCCTGCAAAAAACTCAGACGCTGCAGTGGGCCAGGCGTTTCACATCCTCAACCAGTTTGATATTCCTATGGGGGCGGCTCGTCAAAAGAACCCTAGCGGGGTGGACTACACTCAGGTGACTTGTGTCAAAGATCCCCAAACGCTCAAGTACTACTACAAGACCTATGACGACCCGACCGTAAAATACATCGATTTACGGGCATTTGACCTCAATGCGAAGACGATCAAAAAATCGGGGGTCTTGAACCAGTCTCCCGCAGTCGATATTTCTTCATTCCTTAAGTAGCTAACAGTAAGTGAGTTGTAGAGACGTATTACAAAAATGGCAACGAAGGAGAGAATTTGTCGGCATGGCATCCTGCATCCCCGCTGAGGAATTCTTCACGCAGTTAGAGGGCGTTCTGTAAAAAATATTTCATCGAGTTTTTGGCCTCTTTTCGACTTCAAATATGGGGGGCAATATCGACAACAGTACATCGCCCAAAATCATTCAATGATTTTGCGCATGGTGTCGCTGAAGGCTTGATGTTCTAGGAGCTCTTCGATCGAGGGGCGGAGCCGATAGGTCCAGTTGGTAGGGAGGAGGGTGCCGGGGACGTTGATCCGGTCATCTTCTAAATTGGGCCAAGAGAGCTCGGGGAATAAACGCAAATACTCTTGGAGCAAATTGATATGGAAGTGGCTGGGCGTATGGTGGGCATCCCATAGTAGTTCAAAGAGCTGCTCGGAGGTGAGGGTGGGGTCGTAGTTCCAGTGCTTGAAATGGGCAAAGGGGATCGCTTCATCGGGGGACTTTTTCCACCAGAGGGGGAGGGGATCCATATCGGGGGTGGAGATGGTCGTTAAACTCAGCGGCTCGTACTCAGAATAGGGGATAAAGCTCTTATCTCCCTCCCAATGGCGCTGCCAGCGGACTACTTTTGTGCCGCAGATGCCCAGTTCTTTTAAAATCACAGGCACTTCCCTGGGGATAACCCCCAAATCTTCGGCAATGGGGGTGATGGGGGATGCTTCGAGCAGCATTTCTAAAATTTCTCGGCCTTGTCCGGGCCAAAGCTGGGGATCGTGAGGAATGAAAAATCCTTCCATGGCTTTTTTCCCGTGGGCAATGGCCCAAATGCGAAAGAACCCTACGACGTGATCGATCCGGTAGATGTGGAAAAAACGCTGGGCCACGCCGAGGCGTCTTTTCCACCACTCAAATCCGCGGGCGCGCATCACATCCCAGTTGAAGAGGGGAAAGCCCCACTTTTGGCCGAGTGCGTTGTAGAGATCGGGGGGCGCTCCTGCAACGAGGTCTAAATTAAAGAGTTCTCTTTCGGCCCAGACGTCGACGCTATCGGGGCTGACTAAAATGGGGATATCTCCTTGGAGGAGGATGCCCCGTTTTTCTGCATAAGCGCGTACTCGTTCCATCTGGGAAAAACAGTGGTACTGGATAAAACAGTGGAAATCAGTGTTACGGGCGGGCACCGTTGCTGGGTTTTGCAACTCGCGGGGCCACTCTTGCCAGCTCTTACCCCCATATTCGTCCTTGAGCGTTTTGAAGAGGGCGTAGGCTTTTAGCCAGCTGTTTTCTGCGATGAATTTTTGGTACTCAGCCGTTTTTGAAAGAGTCGCAAAGGTCTCTTCAAAGTAGATGTGGAGCCAGCGGAGCTTTTGCCGTTTGACTTCGTGAAAAGCGATCCGGTCTAAAGAGCGAAATGCCTGAAAGGGGTCGATGGGGCCCAGTTCGTGTAGGGAGAGGTAAATGGGATCCAAGGCGCAAGAGGAGAGGGCGTTGTAGGGGCTTGCATCATCGCCCGAGTCATTGAGCGGCAATAACTGGATGCAGTCGAGGCCGACATTTTTCGCCCAGTCGATGAGCGGCATCAAGTCGAAAAATTCCCCTACGCCGCAGCTCTTTTTGGAGTGGATCGCAGTCAAGGGAACGCAGATACCGTGGTGGCTCATGAGGGCGCTGCCCGACCATTTTCAATGGCTTTGCGCCAACTTTCCGCCATTTCCAAAAAGGGGCCCAATAAACCGATCAAGCTCTCCCCATTCAAGAGGTGGACCGGATAGGTTTGGTAGAGGGCGAGAAAGTCGTTTCTCGCCACGTAGCACAAGATCCCTATGCGCGGATCGGGGAGACCATTGGCTTTAAGCGCTTCTAAGAGCACTTTTTCTCGGAACTTCCCCGGAAGCACTTCGATGATTTCGCAGAAGAGGAGGAGGTTTTCCTGCGTGAGGTCGAGTTGCAATTGCACTTTGAGCGCTTCATGGATGCGCACCGTACAGGCCGCATGCCGATCCGAGCGGAGTTGCAGGTTAAAGAAGGGGCCGAGTTCCTGGAGAAGCTGCTCGAATCGATCGGTCATATGAGGGGAATTATACCGGTCAGGAATAAATGGTCTATGGGAAAAATCAAATTTTGCGTACAATCCATTGGTTTTTAAATGGGTGGGTAACAATATGGCATCTGCGATCAAGGGGAATTTAGATACTATTCCGTATAATTGTTTAGTTAAAATATCTACATTTTTAGATACGACGGACAAGGTTCGTTTGGCTTCTTGTTCTAAAATAAGATTGGAGGGCTTCCCTGGTACATTAGTAGACGGAAATCGCGAACTGGCTTTCCGATTTTTCCTGGAAGATCGCCTGAGCGCTGAACGCGCTCTTTTGCGCGCCATAAATACAGACAAGTTCGATGTAGTGGCTGAATTATTTTTAAGAAATCCGAACATTTCAGCCGCAATAGGAGTACGCGCTTTGGAGAGGATCAATCAAAAGGGGGGCCAAGAGAGGACCGTGCACTATAATATTTTAAAGAGATTACCCCAATATCGACTCCTTACTCGAGTTCCTTTTTTGGATCATGTAAGGCTTGTGGACTTGGTCGTTGTCCCTTTATTGCGTCTTTCTATTGGGAGTGACTGGCTGGGACAAACTCTCATGCACACGGCCACTAATACCGGGATGAATTCTGGTGTAAAGGGACGAGTGATCTCTCTCCTTTTAGAAAAGAAAGAGATACCCGCACCATATGTTAAGGGTGCCTTTCTGGGCGTGGGTAAATTGAACTCTCATTCTGACAATGAAAAGATTTTGCTGGTTTTTTTAGCAAAGAGACCTGACTCGATTGCTTATTTTAAGAAGGTGGGGATCGAGACAGCACTGAGCCTGCGCTATTTTAAGCTTCTCTCTGCTTTAATAGCCGCCTAGAGTTTTGTTGATGGCGTCGATGTATGTACTAACAACACAAGGCTTAACTCAAAACACATCTTTGTTCCTCCTTCGTCGGGGAACCTAGCCACCAAGGCCCGAGTTCATTTCAGGGAGGGGGATGCACAGAAAATCGCGATTTTCTGTGCATCCCCCTTGCCACATGCACAGAAAATCGCGATTTTCTGTGCATGTGGTCCAAATCCTATGAGCGGCCAGCTTTCCTCAAAAGATCAAACAGAGCCGAATTAAGGTAAAAATTTTCACTTGAAATCTTGTGCTTAGTAAGTACCCCGATGAGTACCAGGTCATCGAGGTATTTTGTGGCCGTATTGCGATGCACGTGTAGTTCTTGCATGACAAAGTCAATTTTGGTGTACGGATGACGGAATAGGTTGTTCAATAAATCTTGGCTATAGATTTTAGGGAGTTCGTTGCGTATCTTGTGCTTGTGCTGCTGCATTAGATCCCTCATTCCCTGAATCACACAGATGGTCTGGCGAGAGATTTGTTCGACACCTTCTAGCATATAAAGAACCCATTCCTCCCAGACCTGATGGGTACGCACGGCCTGTAATAACCTATAGTACTCGTTCTTATTTTGGTTGATATAACGGGAGAGGTAAAGTATTGGTGCGTCCAGTAGATTGTACTTCACGAGATAAAGAATATTGATAATGCGCCCGGTTCTTCCGTTCCCATCATAAAAAGGGTGGATACTCTCAAATTGATGGTGAATAATGGCCATTTTGATCAGTGGATCGGTATTACTCAGTGAATCGTCGTTGATAAACCTCTCCAAATTATTCATGAGAGATCTAATCAGAGCCTCATCCTGTGGAGGCCGGTAGACTACCTCACCCGTTCGTTCATTTTTTAGTTCAGTGCCGGGCAGTTTACGAAAACCTGCGCTGCTCGTCCCTAGAGCTAATTGAGTTTCCAAAATATCATTGTTGGTCAAAATCCCAGTTTTTTTGACCTTCTCGTATCCGCTGCGCAGTGAGAGCGCATAGCTATACACTTCCTTAGCGGCTAGGCTCGAAAAGTCCTTTGGTAGGGCATCGCTGTGATAAAGATCGTCGTGGGTGGTGATGATATTTTCAATCGCAGAGCTATCTTTTGCTTCCTGCAAAGAGAGGGTGTTTATGAGAATGCTCTGATTGGGAATGATGCCCGCAACCCCTTTTAGCTCCGCCAAGGCTCGATGCGCACTAGTCAACTTCTTTAAGACAGGTTTTGTCTCTAGGTCGAAAGAGAGAGGTAACGAGGGGACAGTGTAATTCATAGGAACTGAGGATAGCTTCTTCCTTCCCTTTTGTTCAATTTATTCTTGTTCTTCGAGCTGGTCTTCGAGTTTGTCGATGGCGTCGATGAAGGGTTTGAGGAGTTCTTCGTGGTGGCGGGGGGTGCGGTAGTAGCGGGGGGCGATCTGTTTGAGCGCGTCTCTCATCTGAGTGTAGAAGATGAGCTGGGCCATGAGCTGTCCTCGTACGCCTAAGGGGTCGGCTGTCTGGAAAATTTTATCGGGGTTGACAAAGCGTTCGGCGAGGAGCTTGACAAAGAGTTTTGCGAGAACTTCAAAGTCGATGCCGGGGGGAGGGGTCAGGTGTTTATTCGAAAATTCATTTTGGATGAGTTTCATCCTCGACTGGAAAAAGCGGAAGACGCCGAGGATTCCTTGGAGGGAGCGGGTTTCGGAGATGAGGCGGGTGAGCTCGCCTCGCTCAATCGAGGGGCCTTTGGATTTTAGATCGACTCCGAGAGAGTGGAGGAGAAAGAGGATCACGGTTTTAAGTTTATCGTAGCGGAATCGCTGGGTCAGCTCTTCAAAGAGGACGAGGGGATCTCGGGGTTTTCCGGTGATGTCTCTATAGAGGTCGCGCAGTGAGGTGGGAGAGCCGAGCCCTTCTTTGGCAAACTCGCGGGCTTGGGTGCCCATATTGCGCCCTGCTCGAATTTCCCTTTTTCTCGCTTCGTTGAGCCGTTTTTTGGCTTCGCGGGCTTCCGCTGCGAGTTGCCCTGCGGCTGTTTGGATGAGGAAGTCGAGCGCCTCGTCGGCAAGGGCCGGATCGGAGTACATGGCCAGCACTTTTTCTAAGATTTCCTCGGCTGTGCTTTGGGCGGAGATTTGGGAGCGGAGAATTTTGAGTGTTTGGGCGCTCAGTTCATAGTTTCTCTGCTCAAAACGGGCAGCTGCTTCATCAATCGGTTCTACGTCGAGGATGAGCTCTTCTTCGACCGCTTTTTGGGGGGCTTGTTTTAAGAGGGCTTGGAGTTCTTTGAATTTTTGTCTGTCGAGCAGCGGTCTAAAGACCGAGACCTCGAGGTACTGGTTGAGGTTTTCTTGGCTTTCAACTTGTTGCGCAAGTTGGTGCGTCTCTTGGTTTTGGATGCGCTTGACGGCGGCAGCATTCGTGGGGACGATGGGCGAGATCTGGGGATCAGACATTCAGACTCGGCCCCTTTTGGAAAATGAACGATATAACGATAGGAAAAAAAATCGTTCAATTGTTTTTCTTGTCATAAGCTCAGCACCGTTAGGTCAATTGGATCCGTCCTAAAGGCTGGACCCGGATTTCGGGGACGACCTCTTGGTACGAAATCACAGGCAGCTCGGGGAAGTCCCCTTCGATGAGTTTGCGGATAAAGCGGCGCACATCCATGTTCGTAATGAGGAGAGGGGGTTGGCCTCCAGGAGGGGAGGGCTGGATGGTGGTGCGGAGGGAGTGCAAGATGAGCTGCGCGGAGTCGGGGTCGAGGGCGAGGTAGGAGCCGGCAGAGGTTTGCTTGATGGCGGCGCGGACCATGTCTTCGATCTCGGGGTCGACGAGGTAGGCTGAGAGAACGGGCTGGCCAAGCGAGTATTTGTAGCTGATGTAGCGCTTGAGCGAGGAGCGAACGTACTCGGTGAGGAGGACGACATCTTTTTCGGTCTGGGCCCATTCGCCAAGGGCTTCGAGGACCGTGCGGAGGTCTTTGATCGAGACTTGTTCTTGGACGAGTCTGCGGAGAATTTCTGTGAGTTTTTGAAGCGGTACCAGGCGGGTGACCTCTTTGACGAGATCGGGGAACACTTTTTCGATGAATTCGAGGATGCCGCGCACTTCTTGGATGCCGATGAACTCGTTGGCGTACTGGCGGAAGAATTTGGAAATATGGAGGATCATCACTTCGAGGCCGCTCCAGAATCGGATGCCTGCTTTTTGCAAGATCTCTCGGTATTTTTCATCGACCCAAAGGGCGGGCATCCCCATCGAGCCTCTCGAGGTGATGAAGGGGAGGTTGTAACGGCGGAGGGTCTCTTCGGTCTCGTTGGTCAGGACGTGTTTTAAAATGAGCTTGCCGCGGGTGATGGGGACTTCATTGAGGTGGATGGCGTATTCAGCAGCTTCGAGAGAGGTCGAATCGGTTCGGACGTGAACGCCGGGGAAGCGAACGCCCAAATCTTGGTAGAGGGCGTGGCGCATTTTGGGGATCATCTGGTCGATGAAGGTGGTGCCGGAGCGATCTTTTTTCATCAGTTGGGAGATGGCCGAGCCCACTTCGAGGACGACGGGGAGGGTGAGGGCGTAGTCTTCGGCTGTGCCGCCGACGACCGAGTGGCCGATCACATCGGTCTGGCGCTCGCCGATTCCCGCTACAGCGCGGGCAGAGGTTCTTTTGCTCGCGGAAAAGAAGACGTAACCTGTGGCGCCGACCCCTGCGGCTAAGATTAAAAAGGTGATGGTGGGAAATCCCGGAATGAACGCCATCAGCGCGGCGACGCCGCCGGTGATCATGAGCGCTTTGGGCTGTTTGAGGAGCTGCTCGGAGATCTCTTTTCCTAAGTGGGTGTCTTTTCTCTCGCTCGAGACGCGGGTGGTCACGATACCGGCCGTAATGGCGATCATCAAGGAGGGAATTTGGGAGACGAGACCGTCCCCAATGGACAGAAGGGTGTACACTTTGGCCGCCGTTCCAAGGGACATCCCATGCATCATGTTCCCTATGATCAAGCCGCCGATGATGTTGATCGCCGCGATCACAATGCCGGCGATCGCATCGCCCTTGACGAACTTCATCGCGCCGTCCATAGCTCCATAGAGTTGGCTCTCTTTGGTGAGCCCTAAGCGGAGCTCTCGAGCGGTCTGCTGGTCGATGACTCCGGAGCGGAGGTCGGCGTCGATCGACATCTGCTTGCCGGGCATCGCGTCCAAGGTGAAGCGGGCAGCCACCTCAGCGACCCTCTCGGCGCCCTTCGTCACCACGATGAACTGGACGATGGTGATGATCAAGAAGACAACGCCCCCGACGACATAATTGCCCCCTACGACGAAGTTCCCGAAGGCCTCGATGATGTGCCCTGCATAAGCGTGGAGGAGAATTTGGCGCGTGGAGGAGATGTTGACGCCCAGGCGGTAAAGGGTCGTTAGGAGGAGGAGCGAGGGAAACATCGACAGGTGGACCGCTTTTTGGATATAGAGCGCCACAAATAAGAGAGAGATTGAGACCGTCAAGTTCAGGGCGATCAGCACGTCGATGACGGCAGGAGGAACCGGGAAGATGAGCATCGCGATGATCGCCATCACAAGGCCAGCTAAAATCAGGTCGCTTGAATTCGAAATTGTTCCAAGAGCTTTTTCGCCCCCTAGAAATCTCGTCAGTCTATCTAAAATTTTACTCACTTAAATAACTCTGTGTTGGTGTCGGGGTTTTCTTCCAGCGACTTGATCCACTTCAGGATCTCAGCCACCGCTTCGTAGGTATCCTCAGGTATATAATCCGCAATTTGCCCATTCCTGTATAGATCCCTCGCTAAATCTACGTTTCGCATGATTGGGATTTTGTTTTCGATACCTATTTTTATGATCTGCTCCGCGACGAATCCCACACCCATCGTCAAGATGATCGGGGCGGGCTCCTCTTCCGGGTCGTATTTGAGGGCCACTGCGATGTGGGTCGGGTTGGTGATGATGGCGCGCGCCCGCTTGGCGGCCCTTGGCCCCTCCTGATAGGCGATCTCCCGAGATAATTCTTTTCGCCGTCCCTTGATCATCGGGTCGCCCTCGGTATCTTTATACTCCTGCTTGATCTCGAATTTTTCCATCATCATCTCTTTGGCAAAATTCTTCTTTTGGAAACCTAAGTCAAAAAGACCGACGAGGAGAAAAAAGATCCCCACCTGGATCGCCGCTTTGAATAAAAAGCTATTGACCAAGCTAGCGCTCGCTAAGACGGGGAGTAAAACGCTCGAGATGATCTGCGGCAACGCCTCCATCACGATCAGATAGATGATCACCCCCGCGCCGATGATTTTTGCAATCGATTTGATCAGCTCGACTAACACCTTGAGCTTGAACTTTTGCTTGATCCCCTCAATCGGATTGAGTTTTTTGAGATCGAACTTCATCGCCTCAAAAGAAAAGGTGGGTCCAATGACCAAAAAACTGACGATCACGCCGACAAAACAGACGATCCCCATGATCGGAAGGCTCGATTGCAAAATGATTTGGATCGCGATGAGGAAATAGCCCCCTGCCCGGCCGCCAAAATCCCCTCCGGTGTTGGGGATCTCTCGGAATGTTTGCAGCATAAACCCGGCCAGATTCTGAAAGAGGTAGCCAATCGCGGCCAGCGTTCCCAAGATCGAGACCATGAAGGTCATCGCGGCAGGAAGGTCTTGCGCCTTCGCAACTTGTCCCTTTTTACGCGCATCTTTTAATTTTTTCGGGGTGGCCTTTTCGGTCTTTTCTGCCATCCTTCCACTTTAGCCTAGACGAAAAAGAAAATCAACTGACATACTGCTGGCGAACTTTTAACAAAAGGAATCGGTTATGTCAACAAGATGGCAAGTTCACGTAAATGTGACCACGACCCTAAAGTCTTCGGGTTTCTTTAGCGGCGCCGTGTCATTTGGAGTCCAGCAGGGCCTTGGGCGCAATGGGTCTTTGTCTTTAGCGGCAGGGGCTTTGGCCTATGTGACCGTTGTGATTGAGAATGTCGTAGATCCTATTTTTAAGAAAATTTCAGAAACGTGTAGAGGACAGCGAAATGACCTAGTGGACTATGTTGTGGCGATGTTACGGGTGGGTGTTGCGGTGGTTGGCGCTGCAGCGCTTTTGACTGCATGCGGAGCCCCTATGACAGCATTTAAGGTGTCGGAAATGGTCTTCACAAACTGCCTCATTCGAGCGGCTACGAAGGCTTTTGACCTCAATGCCTATACTTTCACTCCACCGGCTACTTAAACCCCGAGGCTCTGCCTCGAGCTCCGCAAAAGGGCTTTGCCCTTTTGAATCCGATGGATTAAGATGGGGGTATGTACCCCCATCCAAATTGGATTGAAGTCGACCTCGCGCAGTTTCGAAAAAACATCGGGGCTGTGCGGTGTCATATCGGCAAGAGCCTCTACTGCCTTCCGGTCAAGGCCAACGCCTATGGTCACGGGCTCATTCCCATGGCTAAGGCCGCTGCTGAGGCGGGGGTCGATTACCTCGGTGTCTCTTGTCTGCAGGAGGGTGCTGCGCTTCGCCAAGCGGGGGTTATCACCCCTATTTTAGTGTTGGGGGCGATCCACGAAGATCAGGTCGTCGACTTGCTTGCGCTCGATTTAGAATTTACTATCAGTTCTCGGTTCAAGGCGGAGCTCGTCGCGGGGCATTGTCGCAAAGTGGGGCGTAAGGGGCGGGTGCATCTGGAAGTGGATACCGGCATGCAGAGGACGGGGGTGCGGGCGGCGAGCGCTGTGCCGCTGTTCGCTTTTTTGCATGAGGCTGGATGCTTTGAGGTGGTGGGACTGTACTCCCATTTTGCTACGGCTGGCGATCCTCAAGATCCGATTGCCTTGCGACAACACAATGAGTTCCACGAATTGCTAGCGCACCCGATTTTCCAGGGACACTCGTTAGTGACTCATATCGCCAATTCAGGGGGGACGACCCACCTTCCGCAGGCGCACAGGGAAATGGTGCGTCCCGCCTTTTTAAGTCTTGGATACCCGCCCGGAGCTCTGCCAGGGATTGCTCCCTGTTTTAGCCTCAAGTCGACGGTCTCCTTTTTTAAGGTCGTGCAGGCGGGCGAGGGGGTGAGCTATGGACATACATACAAGGCTTCTCGGCAAACGAGGATTGTGACCGTGCCGATTGGGTATGGGGATGGGTACCGGAGGGCGCTTTCAAGCAGAGGCTCTGTCCTCATTCGGGGAAAACGGTATCCTATTGCGGGGACCATTTGCATGGACCAGTTCATGGTCGATATCCGCGATGGGGAGGCGTATGTAGGGGATGAAGTGGTGCTGATTGGAAAGCAAGGAGGGGAAGAGATTCCCCTCCAGGAGATCGCACGCCTCTGCGATACGATCCCTTACGAAATTCTATGCGGTTTTACTGAGAGAACACCTCGGATTTACGTTGAGACGTTAAGCTGAGGTGATAAACTGTATTTTGCGCTCGGCTTGCGCCATCGATGTGGGCGTAAGTACTCAGAGCCAAAGCTCCCAACGCAAACATCAATATGTCTCCTTGAAGATATTTTGATAACAGAAATGCTGTAAAGAGGGTGCTTACAATAGACGCCGTAAGGCAGGCCCCCATATTGCGCGACGCGGTAATGATCGGCCCCTCGTCGCCATGGGGAGACATAGGGATCGCTTCATGGACGCAATGCTGATAAATGGTGTGAATCTTGCGCGTCGCAAAACCCGTTCCTAAAAAAGGGAGAGAAAAGAGGAGGATCTCTTGCCAAGAGAGCTCTTGTTGAGCCACTCTCTGTACGGAACGGTCTGTCGGACTTAACACTGTCCCCCCCTCTTCGCCGCCTGTTTCAAGATCCGAGGGTTTAATCCCCAAAGCCCCTGGGGCAGAGGGTGGCCGATTTAGTTTTTGCGATGTGGAAGGGGAATTGCGGACGCCGCTGCTTCCCCCGATACCTGTCGTTACTGACATAAATATTCCTTGAGTTAAAGAGGCATCAATTTACAAGAACTTGATGATTTACTCAAGAAAAATTTACTTGTCATGCATGGAAGAACAAAATCACGTCTCCGTCTTGGACGGTGTAGTCGCGCCCCTCAGAGCGGGCTCTGCCTACATCGCGGGCGCCGACTCGTCCTTGGTAACGGATCATGTCATCAAAACTAACCACTTCAGCTCGGATAAATCCCTTCTCAATGTCGCTATGGATTTTTCCTGCGGCTTCGGCGGCTCCGGTCCCTTTGTGGATGGTCCAGGCGCGGGTCTCGATTTCTCCTGTGGTGATGTAGGTGATGAGGTCGAGGAGAGAGAAGGCCTCTTTGATGAGTCGGTCTAGGCCCGATTCTTTGAGGCCCAGGCTGAGGAGAAATTCGCGGGCATCTTTTTCATCGAGCTGAGAAATTTCCTCTTCGATGCGGGCGCAGATGGGGACGACACGGCTCCCTTCTTTGGCGGCGTACTCGCGGACTCGTTGCACGAGGGCGTTATCGAGAGCGGGGACGTCATTTTCGCCGACGTTGCAGACGTAGAGTACCCTCTTCTTGGTAAGAAAGGGATAGAGGCGGGCGATTTCTTCTTCTTCGGGAGTCATCGCCATTTGTCTTAAAGGGAGCTCTTGGTTGAGGTAGGCCATCGCTTTTTTCAAAAAGTCAATGCGGGGGGCTAATTCTTTATTTCCTTTGGCCTGTTTTTCTAAGCGGCTCAAGGTATTTTCTACCATCTGGATGTCGGAGAGGATGAGCTCGAGGGTAATGACTTTGATGTCATCGATTGGATCGACGCGCCCGGCGACGTGGATGACATCGTCGTTTTCAAAGCAACGGACGACTTGAACGATGGCGTCTGTCTCGCGGATGTGAGTGAGGAATTGGTTGCCGAGCCCAGCTCCCTGAGAGGCCCCTTTGACGAGACCGGCGATGTCGACGAAGGTGACAGTGGCGGGGATGATTTTTTTGCTGCCCGATTGATCTGAGAGGGTTTTGAGGCGGGGATCGGTGACGAAAACGATGCCCACATTGGGATCGATGGTGCAGAAAGGGTAGTTTTCAGAGGGGATTTGTTTGCGAGTGAGCGCATTGAAAAGGGTCGATTTTCCGACGTTGGGCAGTCCGACGATGCCGCAAGAGAGGTTGCTCATAGAGACTCCAATAGATGGGGGCTAATATTAAAATCATTTGTTTTTAAGAGGTTTTGGGAAATGCAGTTTTCGAGCTTGAAGGCCCCTGAGCGGAGGCGCACTAGGCCGGAGAGGTGGGCGCCGCACTGGAGGGCTGCCCCAAGGTCATAAGCCAGAGAGCGGATGTAGGTCCCTTTGCTGCAGCGGACTTGGATTTCAAGCTCGGGGTATTCGTAGCGGAGGATCTGAATATGCATCTCAACCAGCACGGGGGCTCGCTCGATCTCGATCCCTTTGCGTGCGAGCTCATAGAGTTTTTTTCCCTGTACTTTTTTGGCGGAGAACATGGGAGGCGTTTGGGAGACGGTCCCTTGGAAGGCGGGGAGGATTTTTTCGATCTCTTCTAGGGGGGGAATGTAATCGCTCCGTTGGATCACTTGCCCTTCGAGGTCGTAGGTATCGGTTGTAATGCCGAGGCGGAGGGTGGCGCGGTACTCTTTTTCGCTTTGCAAAAACTCATTGGAGCGGGTGGTAAAGGCTTTGCCGACGAGCATCACCATCACTCCGGTCGCAAAGGGGTCGAGGGTGCCGGCATGGCCGATCTTTTCAATGCCGGTGAGGCGTCGGAGGAGAGAGACGATGTGGAAGGAGGTCGAGCCGGAGGTCTTGTCGACGAGCAAAATGCCCTGTTTATGAGACATCTTCACTGCGAGAGAGCCGTTCTTTTTCGATGTCGCTTAAGATCTTGTGGATCCGGAGCTGCTCTTCGAGCTCTGTATCGAGTTTGAAGGTGAGGTTGGGGAAGTAGCGGAGCTCCACTTTTTCCGACGCGTGGACGGCGATAAAACCGGCGGCGGTTTGGAGCGCGGCCAAGATTTTTTCTTTTTCGGCATCGGTTGCAATCAAGCTGATGAACACTCGGGCATGGTGGAGGTCGGCGGAGGTGTCTACGCGGGTGACCGTCACAAAGGTGGTGATATGAGGGTTGCGCACCTCTTTATGGATCACCTCGAAAATGACCTCTTTGAGCAAGGAATTGACTCGCTCTAATCGCTTTGGCTTCATAGTTCCTGCTCAAGGTAGATGATTTCGTAGGCTTGAAGGATGTCGCCTTCTTTGATATCGGTTTGCCCTTCGAGGAGAATACCGCACTCAAATCCTTTTAAGATCTCTTTGACATCTTCTTTTTGTCGTTTCAGAGAGGCAAATTTCCCTTTCCAGATCACCGCTTTATCGCGTACTTGTCGGACGAGGTTTTGTCTCTTGATCACCCCTTCAGTCACTTGGCAACCGGCGATGAGGCCGAGCTGCGAAGATTTAAAGACGGCCTTGACAAGGGCGGCTCCCATTTCATTTTCTTTTTCGATCTTATCGAGGAGCTGGCGCATTCTCTCTTTCACTTCATCGATGATGTGGTAGATGACGTCGTGGGAGTAGATCGCTACTTTTTTCTGCTTGATGAGATCTTCAGAGTGGCTCTGGATGCTGGTGTGGAATCCAATGATCGTCGCTTTGGACGCGGCGGCAAGGGAAATATCAGACTCAGAAATCTCTCCCACATCGGCGTTGACAATCTCGAGGCGCACTTTATTGGAGTGGATTTTGAGGAGCGAGTTTTTGAGCGCTTCCAAAGAACCTTGTACGTCGGCTCGCAAGATGAGGGGGAGAATTTTTTTCTCGCCGCTCTCGCGTCGGGCCATCATTTTCTCTAAGCTGCCGATGCGGGGTTTAGAGTGGAGGTCGCGGGCCAGTTCTTCGGTTCTCGCCTCGGCGAGTTCTCGGGCCTCTTTCTCATTTTTCACAACGATGAACTCAGAGCCGGCGAGGGCCAATTCGGAAAGACCAGTGATTTTTACAGGTGTTGAGGGGCCTGCCTCTTCAATATTTTGGAAAACGTCGTTCTGCATGGTCTTGATACGGCCATAGAAGGGGCCGAATACGATGGCGTCCCCTTTGCGGAGAGTTCCGTTTTGGACAAGAACGGTCGCAACAGCGCCCAGTCCTTTATGCATCTCCGATTCAAGAACCGTTCCCCGCGCTCTTGCAGCAGGATTGGCGCGCAGTTCGAGGATCTCGGCTTGCAGAGCGACCATCTCGAGGAGTTCTTTGACCCCTTGACCGGTAGTTGCAGAGCAATTGACTGTGATGGTGGTTCCGCCCCAAGCTTCGGGAAGAAGATCTCGGTCGGCGAGGTCGCGGTACACTTTTTGGACGTCGAAATTGGGTTTGTCGCACTTGTTGATCGCCACGAGGATCGGTACGGCAGCTTCGCGCGCTTGGCGGATCGCCTCTTCTGTTTGGGCGCGGATTCCCTCGTCACCTGCAACGACCAGGACGACGATGTCGGTCACGTTGGCACCTCGGGAGCGCATTTCAGAGAAAGCGGCGTGACCTGGCGTATCGAGAATCGTGACATTGCCAGCGGGAGTCTCCACTTGGAAAGCTCCGATGTGCTGGGTGATTGCTCCTGCTTCTCCAGCAGCTCGGTTCGATTTGCGGATGGTATCGATCAAGCTCGTTTTGCCGTGGTCGACGTGACCCATGAATGTGATGACAGGGGGTCGTAGGCCCAAAAGGTCGGAGGACTCGGCGCCGATTTCTTGACGAATGGTTCGGTCGGTGATGCGGATACGGGCTTGCTCGGATCTGTCAATGGTGATGTCGCAGCCAAAATCGTGACCGAGGAGCTGGACGGTAGTTTCATCATCGAGGAAGTCGTTTAAAGTCAAAACAACACCCTGCATAAAGAGTTTCGCGATCAGTTGAGAGGCCTTGAGCTTCATCTCATGGGCGAGTTCTTTGATGCAGATAGGGAGCCTGACCGAGAGGGTTTTGGGACGGATGATCTCTTCTTGTTGCTGCATCCGTTTGGGTTTATGAGCGCGCCGTTTGCGCCAAGCCTCGTTATCTGAATCGCGCAAACCTTGTCGGTCGCGCGCATCGAAGCGAACTTCTTCTTTCTTCTTCGCTAAGCGGAGCTCTTTGGGAGGTTCTTTCCGCAGAGGGAAGGGAGCCGTAGAAGAGGGGGGAGGCGGTGTGGGTGTGTGCGGCTTCGGAGCGGCAGCAGCAGGGGCAGGAGCCACCGCGGCCTTGGGAGCGGGCTCGTGCTGGGGAGCAGGAGGGGTCTCCTGCTCTTTTGGCTCTTCGTGCAGAGTCGGCGCTGGGATAGGGGGGTGAGAAGGCGTAGCTAAAACAGGCTCTTCAACAGGAGCCTCTTCTTGCATGATACGCGATTTTCTTTTCACCAGTGTAGCTGAAGCATCTTTTTTGCTATCGCTCTCGGCAGCAGGGGAAGGCGCTTTTTTACTTTTCAGCGCTTCTGCGAGCTGAGCGTTTTTGATGTTCAGTTTGAGACTCTTACCCAAAAGTTACCCTTTCTTTTTGCGAATTTGTTCTAAAATCTTATCGGCCATGTCGTAGTAGTTTACCCCAGGGGCTTTTGTAGCGATATCCAGAGGAGAGGCCTGCATGAATTTTCTGAGAGTGTCGTATCCAGCGGAGACGAGACCTTGAGTGATCAAGCTGCTCACTCCTTCGATGCGCAATTCTTCATTGAAGGCGTCTTCAGGGGAATCGGCCAGTTCAGCCATTTGAATGGTGAGAAGCTTTTGATAATCGGTGAGTTTTTTCACGTCGATCTCTTTGCCGATCATTTGACCGATCAGGCGAGCGTTCATCCCTTTCTTGCCGATGACAGTCGGGTAGTCTTCATCATTGACGACCATCCAGATCCGGTCTTCGTAGACTTTCATCTTGCGAGGTTCTGTAGGGGAGAGGAGGTTTCGAAGCAGTTGAACAGGGTCTTCAGAGAAGGGGACAACATCGATTTTTTCGTTATTGAGCTCTCGGATGATGTTCTTGATGCGGGTTCCTCGTACGCCGACGCAGGTCCCGACGGGATCTACTTTCGGATCGTAAGAGCAGACCGCGAGTTTTGTTCGATAGCCCGCATCGCGGACGATCCTCTCGATAGCAATGGTCTTATCGTGCAGCTCAGGGACCTCTTGAATGAAGAGCTGAGAGACGAACTCGGGGTGGCTACGGGTTAAAATAACCTCTGCCCCACCATTTTCTGTATCGTGTACTTCCAAAAGGAGAGCTTGTACCTTTTCGCCCACGTTGTAACGCTCGAGCTTAGGGTAGTTTCTCTCGGGAAGGATCGCTTCCACCTTGCCGAGATCGACAACGATCGTGCGGCCGCGGATGAACCGCTTGATGGTGCCGGAGATGATCTCTCCAGCGCGGTGGCGGTACTCTTCGTAGATCACATCCCGTTCAGCCCCTTTCAATTTCTGGGTGAGGATTTGGCGCGCCGCTTGGGCTGCAATCCGACCGAAATCATGCGGGGTGACGGAGAGTTCTAGGCGCTGGCCAATTTGGCAACCTGGCTCGAGGATGCGGGCATCTTCGAGCGAGATTTCTTCTAGTGGCTGCGTCACTTTCTCTACAATTTTCTTTTGTGTAAAGACCTCAATTTCCCCTGTTTTGGGGTGGATTTCGATCGTTACATGTTCTCCGATTCCCTTCACGCTTTTGCGGGCCGCTGCGCGGAGCGCGTCCGTGATCATACCGACCACGAGATCGCGCTTGATCCCTTTTTCACGCTCTAGGTATTCGAAGATCGCTACGAGATCTTTATTCATCTAAAGCCTCTTCGTGAGCGTCTTTTTTCGATTTTTTCTTCTTAGGGCGTGAGCTGACGACGATGTCATCTCGATTCTGTTGGTTTTTCTCAACCAGATACTCTTTGATTGAAAGAGCGATCTTTTTGTGTTCAGGATCGAGTTTGATCACCTTCGCTGTGATCTGATCTCCTTTGGAGACTACATCTTCGACTTTGCCAAAAGGTTGGTCGGAGAGTTCTGTCACGTGGATCAACGCTTCGATGCTGTTGTCGAGTTGGACAAATGCGCCGAAGGCGGTTGTTTTGGTGATGACGCCATGGACGAGTGTTCCGACTGGAAGTGTTTTCTCAATTGTCTCCCAAGGGTTCATGCTCAGCTGTTTGACGCCGAGAGTGATCTTTTTGCTCTCTTTATCGACAGAAAGGATGACCGCTTCGACTTTGTCCCCTTTCTTCAGTACTTCTGAGGGGTGGGATACTTTTTTGATCCAGCTCAAGTCCGAGATGTGAATCAGTCCATCTACGCCTGGCTCCAATTCTACGAACGCGCCGTAATTGGTGAGGTTGCGGATCTCGGTCACTACACTTGCGCCGACAGGATATTTACGTTCCACATCTTCCCAAGGATTGCGCTCTGTTTGCTTGATGCCGAGGGAGATTTTTCCATCTTCTTTTTGGATGGAAAGGACAATCGCCTCTACTTCATCGCCCACATGGACCATT
>CAIVVG010000068.1 GCA_903909295.1 uncultured Chlamydiae bacterium | reverse complement strand
TGGATTATTTTGGCCTCTTTTCGACTTCAAATATGGGGGGCAATATCGACAACAGTATATAGCCCCCCATTTTTGCATCGAAAATAGGCTCAAAAGAACCGAAAAATCGATCAAAATTTTTTTACAGAACACCCTCTCAGCGCAGAGAAGGCAGAGAAGGCAGAGATAGCGCTGAGTACGCAGAGGTGGGGAGGCCCCATACCCCAAAAAAAGAGGTTGTTTTCTGAACTTTTTCTGGGGAGTGCGAGGGCTTTTCTCGCCTCTTCGATCTCTGCTCTGCACGCCTCGTGCAGCAACGCTCCAAGGAGCATTCCAAATAGATCAGCCGCTACTCTTCTCTAGATTGTTGGAGTTTGGCTTCGAGGGCGGCGATGAAGCGGGCGAACCCTTCGGTTTGGCGGAGGTTGAAGAGCCATTCGTCTTCGCCCAGTTGTTCTATGTGGGGGAGGGAACGGGTTTCGAGGGCTTTTAGGATGAGTTCCATCGATTCGTTCAGGCGGCCGAGCAGGGAGTACAGGCAGGCGAGGGAGTAGTGGGCGCTGCTGGAGCCGAGTTGGCCGGCGCGGGAGATCTTTTGCTCGGCGTCGAGGTAGAGCTGGCCCATGAGGTCGGCGTCGATCGTGAGGTGGGCGAGGTCGATTAGGGCAAGGCCCCAATCGAGCCAGATCTGCTCGTTCTCTTCGTCTTGGCGGACGGCGAGGCGGAAGAAGTGGATGGCTCGTTTGTAGAAGTCCGATTCGGCGCTGATATGGCCGAGCTGGACGTAGCAGTGGGCGATCTGGGCGTGGATGCGGGGGAAGTCGGGGTCGATGAGGAGGAGGTGGGAAAAGACTTCGATTGCTCTGGCAAAGGGGGCGTCGTCGTCGCTGAATGCGCCGAGCCACTCCATCGCAGAGGCGTATTGGTAGAGCCATTCGGGATGGCCGAGAAGAGCCTCTTTTTGCTTTTGGAGGAGGGACTCAAAGAGGGCGATCGATTCTTGTAGGGGAGAGAGGTCTTCTTTGGCTTCGCTCAAATGCAAGAGGACGCAAGCTGTATCAAACACGAGGGCGGGATAGGAGGGTTTTAGATCCATGGCGCGAGCTAAAAAGCGGTTGGCTCGCTCAATGAGGTCAATGTCCTCAGTGAGGTCGGCGTAGAGTTTGTGGGCGATCCCTAAGGCGTGCCAGATTTCTGCATCGGTCCGGTCAATTGATAGGCCGTATTGGAGTTTTTCAATGGCCATTTCGCAGTAATCGGGATCGGCGTAGTAGTGGGCAAAGCCGATGAGGCAAATGCCGTAGGCGTACCAGAGGTCGGGGTCGTCGGGGAATTGGTCGGTGGCTTTCAAGATTTTATGTTCGGCTTCGATCAAAAAATCGAGGCGGGAGGTGATCGATCCTAAAACGGAGAGCGATTCGACCCATTGGCTGACGGCGAGGGGGTCTTCTGGATCGAGGGTGGCCGCACGGGCGCACTTTTCGATACTGGAGTGGAGTTTCTTGGGATCTTTGTTCAGACGGCCCGATTCGCCGAGGAGTTGGCCCCAGCCAAGCCAAACTTGGGGGTCTTGGGGCGCCAATCTGCTTGCGGTGGCATAGGCGTCGGCCGCTTTCGTCGCAAAGCGCTCATCGAGGGTGTTGATATAGAGTTGCGATTGGGCTTCGGCGAGCGACATCCATCCGTCGAAGTAGTGGGGCGTTTGGATGATCGCTTTTTGTAGGTAATCGATCGATTGGAAATAGAGGCGGTCGTCGTTGATCAAAAGTCCCATTTCTAAATAGGCCTTGCCGCAGTCGTTCCAGAATTCGGAGGAGGGGTTTTCTTGAAGCTTCATCGCATTTTGAAATGCCTCAATCGCGATTCGCGTATCGAGCGCCTCTCCCGAGTGCCCCGCAATTTCAGACCAGACGATTCCGTAATCCCACCATAGTTCAGCGAGGATTTGTTGGGATTGACCGGTAGAGAGTTCGAGCGCTTTTTGGTATTTGTCTCTCGCTTCCGTGTGGAAGTGGTGTTCTTGGTAAAAACGCCCTAATTGAAGAAGGGCATTTCCCCAAGCCACCCAAGCATCAAAACAGTTGGGATTGAGTTGGAGGGCCATCTTGAAATATTTGCCGGCTAGCAACAGCGATTTTTCTTTTCCCTCTTCGGAGCCGTATTCGAAAAATGCGAGGCCTTGTCGATACCACGTTGCGTAATGATCGCCGTCTAGGGCAGAGGCCGCTTCAAAAAGAGAAAGGGCGTTGAGATTCCCCTGAAGTAGTTGCAGTTCTCCTTGATTCAAATAACGGTCGGCGAGATCCTTTTTTTGTTCCGGCGTGAGCGCTTCCGCCTCGATTTTTTCCTTAGGGAGCGAAGAGGTGATTTTGCGGGGGAAGAAACGGGTAAAAAGACGTCGGAGGGGGTGTGCTTGTACGGCCATGTTAATCCTATTTTTATTATACCGCTTGTAATTCACAAATCGGTTCTGCCGGCGCCGGCTTCGCCTGACCCAAAATCAGGGCGCCTCCTTGGCAGAGCCCGATTTTTGAATCACTCCCGGTATAAGTACAAAGCAGCAGATTATAGATCACAGATCGTTTTTTGGACAGATCTGTTCTTAAGGAACTGTGAGGGAATTTGATACAAACTCAAAAATCAGTTTTTTATTTATTTTTAGGCTGTTTTTGGGGAAAGTTTTTAACACCAAAAGCCTCGTCGGGATCTTGTATTTGGGGAGGCGGTCTTTCAAGGCGACCTGCATCACATCCAACTCCAGTTTCCCCTGAATCACCGCCACAGGGCGGTGGCCATATTGCTCGTCGGGCCAGGGAAAAACAGCCGCCTCTTCGACGCCGGGGATGTTGAGTAGCTCTCGCTCGATTTCCTCGGGCTGGATATTTTCCCCTCCAGAGATAAACTGCCAGTCTTTGCGGCCCAAGACAGTCAGCCCTTCTTGAGGGTGGATGTGCCCTAAATCTCCCGTCGGGAACCACTCAGGAGCAGGGGTTAGGACGCCCCCTTCCCAGTACCCTTGAAAGAGGCAGGGCCCCCCGACAAAAATCTCCTCACCCACCAACTTCACTGTGCGCCCCGGCAAGGGGTCTCCCAGATAAAATCTTCCGTCTATGCAAGGGGGATGGCGCCGGGCGACAACCAGAGAGCTCATTTCGGTGAGGCCGTACGTCACGTAAACGGGTAGCTGTGGGGGGTAAGATCGGACGGGGGCCCCGCCTAAAAGGAGGCAGCGGAGCTTGGGGTAGACGGGCGTTGCTTGGTAGAGTTGCGCAGGCACAGCGGAGAGGTGGGTGATCTGAGTGCCCCCGAAAACCGCCTTGGCTCGGGCGACGAGGCACCGAAAAAGGAGGGCGATGCCGCCAATATGGTAGAGGGGGAGCTGGACGAGCCACTCGTCGCCCGCTCGTAGATCGAGGGCGTCTACGGAGCCCTTGGCGCTGGCCATGAGGTTTTCGATGGAGAGGGCTGCAATTTTAGGGGTCCCGGTTGAGCCGGATGTAAAGAGGAGGAGATCGGGGCTGACGCCCTGGCACCGTTTGGCTTGGGGAAAGGAGTCAAAAGAGTCGATGCAGAGGGAGGGGGCGAGGCGCTCTAAATAACGGGCGAGGACGAGGGGGGGGAGCTTGGGGTTGAGGGGACAGACAGAGGCGCCCAGCTCCCAAATCGCAAAGAAGAGAGAGGGGAGCCGTTCGTCGTGGGGAAGACAGATGGCGATGCGGTCTCCGGCTTGTACCCCTGCTCTTTTAAGGGCGCTCTCAAATCCCATTTAACAAACAAAATGCGAGGGTATATCCCCAAAGGAGCATGCCGCTCCCCTGCAGCAGCGGCACAAAGTCACTCCCTTGCATGGCCCTTTGTAACAAAGGGAATGCGAGGAGGGAGATGAGTGAGAGCAGTCCCAATTGCAGAGGCGCTCCGCAGAGGGTCACCAAAAGGATCGGCACGAGAGAGGCCAACTCGATGCAGCCCACATATTCCCAACGGCCAAAGGTTTGTCCGAAGCGAACAATCAATGTCCGTTTATTGGCTTTTTTGTCGGTCTCCCAGTCGCGCAAGTTATTGGCGACGATGAGGGAACAGGAGAGGAGGCCGGGAGCTAAGCTGGCCAGGAAGACGGCTGGGTGGAACTGGAGTGTTTGCACGTAGTAGGTGCCGCAGGTAGCAACGGGGCCAAAGAAAACCAAGACAAGGACTTCGCCGAGTCCGAGGTAGCCGAGGGGTTTGGGGCCGCCGGTGTAGAGAACGCCAAATGCGACGCAGAGCAGGCTCAAGGCAAAGGCCCAAGCGCCCATCATCGCGATGAGGGGGAGCGCCGCCACAAGGGCCGCTCCAAATACCAACGCTGTGGCCCAAAACATCCCTTGAACAGAGATCCATCCTTGCTGTACGGCGCGGGGAGGCCCTTTCCGCTCGTCTGTGTCAGCTCCTTTTAGGAAGTCGAAGGCGTCATTGGCAAAGTTAGTGCCGATTTGAATGAAGAGGGCGAAGAGCAAAGTACACAGCAGCAAGGGGCCATTCACGCCCTTCACAAAAGAGGCGCCGATGAGGACGGGGCTGATGCTCGCGATCCAGGTTCTGGGCCTTGCAGCTAGGAAGAAAGCCTTAGGGACGCTTAGGGAACTGGCCATAGTTGGGTTTCCTTTTCTGTTTAAAGGCTTCGCGCCCTTCTTGACCTTCGGGAGTCATGTAAAAGAGCATCGTGGCGTTGCCGGCGAGTTCTTGGAGTCCCGCCTGGCCATCGCAATCGGCATTGTGGGCCGCTTTGAGGCAGCGGAGCGCGATGGGGGAGTGTTGCAGCATTTCTTGGCACCACTGGATGGTCGTTTCTTCCAACTTCTCGTAAGGGACGACGCAGTTGACGAGGCCCATATCGTACGCCTGCTCAGCCGTATATTGACGGCACAAGAACCAGATTTCGCGCGACTTTTTCTGTCCGACGATGCGAGAGAGATAGCTCGCTCCATAGCCGCCATCAAAAGATCCCACCTTGGGACCTGTTTGTCCAAAGATGGCGTTGTCAGCGGCGATGCTCAAATCGCAAAGGACGTGGAGCACATGGCCGCCGCCGATG
>CAIVVG010000067.1 GCA_903909295.1 uncultured Chlamydiae bacterium | reverse complement strand
CGATTCGTCAAAAACTACGCCCTTTTTCCCATGTGCCGGGAGCGATGTGTTTAATTCCAGGCACCACCGAAGTAGTGAGGGCTTTTCCCACTCGTATCGAGGTGGCCGGTGAGGTCTATCCTCTTCCGCTGACGGGCCCTGTCGAGGGGTTTACTCTTGAACAAGATCTAGAGCGCAATGCCGTCTTCGTCTTCGGGAAGGCGAAAGAGGGTTTTTACCGCCTTTGCATCAAGGCCTTTGACCGAGGGTTTATGATTCGGGGAGAGCGGGGGATCGATTTTGAGGAGACCCTTTTTAAGGAGATCTCCCTTTATATCGCTCCTCATGTAGAGAGGCTGAGTTTGGGCAGTCACAAACAGCTCAACTGGGATCGGATCCGTACGGCAGGGGGTCTGGCAGAGCAGCTCCCGGTCCTCTACTGTTTAAGCCAAAAAATCCCCCGGATTGCGCCCGCCTCGTATCCGATGCCCGAAGCCTTGAGCACACTCCTCAAAGTGGGTTTTCACGGCATCTTAGTGCCCCGCCTTCGAGACGATGAATATCAGGGGCTCATTCCAGATGCCCCCGTTTCTGGGGACCCCGCTTGGCTCATCCAAGAGGGAGGGAAACGGATTCGGAGCCTCTTCTTTGAGCAAAAAGACCGCCGTTTGGCCCTCTTGCCCAAGTTGCCAACCGAACTGCACCAAGGGCGCTTTATCGGCCTGCAGGTGCCAGGAGTCGGAACGCTCGATTTCGAGTGGTCGAAGAAGATGCTCCGGCGCGCAGTATTCCAAGTGACGACTTCGGGAGAGGTTATTTTGGAGCTCCAAAAAGCGCTCCACCGATTCCGCTGTGGTGGGAAAGTTCATGAGGCGACCGAGCCCCTGCTGTTAGAGGCTGGGAAGACATATTTGTTAGATCGCTTCCAGAAGTAGGGAATTAAACCACCGAGCACACCTCGGTGCTCTCGGTCAAGCTCAGCGGTTAAAATTTTTCTTGCGATGCCCACAGCGGTTGCGTTACCTTGTTTTTTCAACCAAGGAGTCTGTGTGCAAAAGTGGTTTTTATTTTTTGTTCTTGCTATGACTATTTCTATGCAGGTGGCATTTGCTGCTCATGGAAATGATTCTGGGAGACTATACCTTCCTAAAGATACCACAGACAAAAACGCAAGTCTCTTCCAATGGGAATGTCCCCGCTGTGGATATGAAAACTTCTTCTGGGAAGATACCTGCGGCTACTGTGGGTATGAGCATTGATGCCCTATTGGCGATCTATTTTGCTTGCAGGGGCACTCATGCTTTTAGGGAGAGAAATTTACCTCAGAGGGGACGTCAATATTCCGATTGAGTCCCCCTCTCATTTGCCGTTTTCAGTGAAAATGTCCCGGAGGGAAGCGAAACTATTGGACCATTTTTTTCACGAAATCACGATCAGAGAGCCCCTGGCCTATACAATGGTCGGAGAAAAACCGATGTCGTTTACTGTTTATTACCCGCTCGGGTCTTGTATCTTATCTTTCCTCCCTCGCAACATCCACACCCTCCGAGGCTGGAAGGTCTGGAAGAAGTACGAACATTTTTTCCAAAATGAGCGGATGGTGTTTTGGGAAGATGCGAATCCCTGGGGAGGGTTAAATCCGTTTCTGGTGCTCGCGGATAAGAAACTTTGCTGTGAGGTCGCCCAGGAGCATGCTGCCGATTTCCAACATTTACCTGGAGATCTCTTTCAAAAGGTGGGCACTGTCCCATTCTTGCGCGACACACTCCAAAAAAATGAGTTTTTGGCTGGGATTTTATTCGGATTTGGAAGGACGAACGCAGGGCTCTACTGGGAAAGGCATCTCCATCCAGAGCTACCTAAAGTACCTAGTGTCTGGGGCAATCAGGAAGCCTTGATAAGGAGGCGGTCTGCATGGAAAGACATCACCTTCCAAAAACTCGATATGAAAGAGCTCATGCTTCCGGTCTTTGTGGGGAACCCAGGCTCCGATGAGTCGGTGTTGCTCAAAGAGAAATATCTGGCAGCCAGACAAAAGATTCAACGTTTCTATAAGGGCAAAGACTTCCTGGCGGCAACGCTGAGTTTATACAAATACGGCGGTGAAGTGATGGAGTGGTGAAAAAATAAGTCTCTCTTTTCCTATCTCCGTGTTCTCTGTGGTTAAGATTCTTCTTGCGATGCCCACAGCGGTTGCGCTACTTTCAGAGTATGTCGACCATTGGAGAAGTGGACCTCTATCTCTTTGCTCGGGGGTGCCACTATGAGATCTATCGCATCTTAGGAGCTCACCCTGCCGAGCGGGATGGCGTCAAGGGGACTCGCTTCGCCGTCTGGGCGCCTCATGCCAAAGCGGTTTCCCTCATCGCTGATTTTAACTATTGGGATGGGGACGTCTCCCCGATGCACAACACCTCCGGAATCTGGGAGCTCTTTGTCCCAGGAATTGGCCCGGGAGAAAAATACAAGTTCGAGGTCACTTTCCAAAATGGGGCACGGCAGCTCAAGTCCGATCCGTTCGCCTTTTTTGCCGAGGTGCGCCCTTGTACGGCATCGATTGTATCTGATGTAGATGCCCATGCGTGGGGGGATGCTGCTTGGATGAAGAGGAATAAATCCCTCGACCGGCCGATGCTGATTTACGAGGTACATCTCGGCTCTTGGAAAAATTATGGGACCGAATTTCCCACCTACCGAGAGCTCGCGGTCGATTTGGCAGCTTACTGCCTCAAGATGGGATTTACTCACGTGGAGCTCTTGCCCGTGATGGAGCACCCTCTCGACGAGTCTTGGGGCTATCAAGTCACTGGGTTTTATTCGACGACGAGTCGCCACGGAACTCCGGCCGACTTTCAGTTTTTTGTCGACCACCTTCACCAGCAGGGGATTGGGATCATTCTCGACTGGGTTCCGGCCCATTTTCCGACGGATGACTACTCTCTTGCCCTCTTCGATGGAACGGCGCTCTATGAGCATCCCGACCCCAAAAAGGGGTTTCACCCGCACTGGAATACAGCGATCTTTAATTATGGCTCTAAAGAGGTGTGCAATTTTCTCATCGGGAGCGCGCTGTTTTGGTTGGATAAAATGCACATCGACGGGCTGCGGGTCGATGCGGTAGCGTCGCTCCTCTACCTCGACTACGGTCGCAAAGCGGGGGAGTGGACCCCCAATCCCGATGGGAGCAATTTCAATACCGATGCGATTGAGTTCCTCAAACATCTCAATGCCGCTGTCCATGAGCGATTCCCCAAAGCGCTGATGATCGCCGAGGAGTCCTCTTCTTTTTCGGGGGTCACCCACTCTTTACAGGAGGGGGGGCTGGGCTTTGATCTGAAGTGGAACATGGGCTGGATGAATGATGCGCTCCGCTATTTCTGCCGCGATCCGCTCTACCGAAAGTTCCACCAAAATGAACTCACCTTCAGCTTGCTCTACGTATTTTCTGAGCGGTTTATGAATGTCCTCTCTCACGATGAGGTGGTGCACGGGAAGGGGAGTCTGCTCAGTAAAATGCCGGGGCCCGAGTGGCAAAAATTCGCGAACTTGAGGCTACTCTACAGCTACGCGATCTGCCAGCCGGGTAAAAAGCTCCTCTTTATGGGGGGAGAGATCGGCCAGTGGTCTGAGTGGCACTGCAAGGGACAAATTGACTGGTATCTGCTCCAGTATCCGACCCATCTGGGCATTCAGGAACTCGTCTCCCAGCTCAATCACTTTTATCTAAACCACTCTGCGCTCTGGGAGCGCGATTTTACGTGGGAGGGGTATGAGTGGATCGACTTTTCCAATGCGGAGCAGAGCATTATCTCTTACCTGCGGAAAAGCCCAAAAGAGAATCTCGTTTGCATTCACAACTTTACACCAGAATTCCATCCCTGCTATTTTATCTCTTTGAAAGGAGTGCGCCGCGTGTCCCAAGTGTTCAATACCGACGATGCAAAATTTGGCGGCTCCGATCAACAAAACGGGGCGGTCGAGGTTTCTTCTGGTGGATTTACAATCGCCTTGGCGCCCCTGGCAACGATGATTTTTGAGGTCCATTTTGAATAGACAGCAGTACATTGAGCTCGTTCAAGAGATGATCGAGCACGATCGGCGCTATTACGATGAAAACCGCCCTACGATCTCCGACTACGAATATGACCAAAAGCGGCTCGCTCTCGAGGCGTATGAAAAAGCCCACCCCGAACACATCCTCCCCGCATCGCCAGCTCAAAGGGTCGCCGAGGGGCCCACCTCGGGATTTGTGCAAAAAGCGCACCTCGTTCCGATGATGTCGCTTGCCAACACCTACTCAGAAGAGGAGATCGCCGATTTTATCAAACGGGTCCACAAACTCCTCGAAAAAAAAGAGATCCCCTTTTGCGCCGAGCTCAAAATGGACGGTACAGCCATTTCCCTTCTCTATGAGAAGGGGAAGCTCGTTCACGCCCTCACCCGCGGCAACGGGAAAATTGGCGACGACGTAACGGCCAATATCCGGACTATTAAAAGCATCCCCCTGACCATCGATATCAAAGAGACGGTCGAAATACGGGGTGAGATCTATATGAGCTTAAGCGTCTTCAAAGCACTCAATCGAGAGCGGGAGGAAGAGGGGCTCGAGCCATTTGCTAATCCGCGCAACGCTGCGGCCGGCTCTCTCAAACTTTTGGACCCACGCGAAGTGGCCAAAAGAAAACTCAATCTCGTCGCTTATGGAGTAGAAGGAGCCGGCTCACTTACGAGCCAATACGAAGTGCACCACCAACTCAAGAAATGGGGCTTCCCCATAGGGAGCAAAGAGCACCTCGCCTACTGCGAGACTTTTGATGAGATCGTCCACTTTGCCAAGAAAATTGAAAAAGAACGCCCCCACCTCCCTTTTGAGATCGACGGGATCGTCATCAAGGTAGATGACATCAAAGCCCACGCAGTGCTCGGAGCCACGGGGAAAGTTCCCCGCTTCGCCATCGCCTATAAATTCGCCCCCGAACAGGCCCACACCCGCATTCACGAAATCACCGTCCAAGTGGGAAGGTCAGGCGTCCTCACCCCAGTCGCCGAACTTGAGCCGGTACTTCTCGCCGGAAGCACCATCTCCCGCGCTACCCTCCATAACCAAGAAGAGGTCGCACGCAAAGACATCCGAATCGGCGATCTGGTCGTGATTGAAAAGGGAGGGGACGTCATCCCCAAAGTCGTCTCCGTCGATCTTTCTAAACGCCCTCCCCACACCCATCCGTGGAAGATGCCCCAACACTGCCCCATCTGTAAAAGCGACGTCATCCACCGCGAAGGGGAAGTTGCTGTCCGCTGCGCCAACCCCCGTTGCGCAGGCCAAAGAGTCAAACGGCTCACCTACTTTGCCTCAAAGCACGCCATGGACATCGAGCATCTGGGCGAGCGGGTCGCTGAACAACTCGTTGAAAAAGGGCTCGTGAGCCGCATCTCGGAGGTCTACCTCCTCGATGAAGAAAAACTTGCCCAACTCGAGGGGTTTAAGGAAAAAGCCATCCGCAACCTCCTCACCAGCATCAACGCCTCCCGCCAATGCCCGTTTTCCCGCTTCATCATGGGACTCGGCATCAAGTCGGTCGGCACTGAAACAGCCGAGCTCCTCGCCGAAGAGGCCCGCGATGTGAACACCCTCCTCCACATGAAAGAGGAAGAACTGTTGGGGATTAACGGGATTGGTGAAAAGACCGCCAAAGAGATCTGGGAAGCCCTTCACGACCCCGACCTAAGGGAAGAGATCCGGCTCCTCTTGGCCCACGGCGTCACCCCCCAAAAACTGAAGCCCAAACTCACCGGCCACCCCTTCTCAGGGAAAACTTTTGTCCTCACAGGGGCCCTCCAGCACTACTCCCGAGACGAAGCCGCCGCCCTCATCAAAGAGCGGGGCGGGTCTGTATCTGGCTCCGTCAGCAAAAAGACCGATTATGTCCTCGTCGGCGAAGATCCTGGCTCTAAGTACGTTAAGGCCAAAGAGTTAGGTGTAAACATCCTCAGCGAAAGCCAATTCCGGCAAATGTTAGATTGATTATAATATAGATTTATTATATAATTAATTATGTTTTTAACATAATAAAAGGATGTTTATGTCAGTTTATTTAAAAAGATCGCAACTTACCGTATCTGAATTTTCAGCACGATTACCACTTATCAAATCTGGTCAGAGAAATTACGGAACCCTGAAACAGCTCGAAACAGTCACTCCTGAAGCGTCTGTGAAACCGGCTACAAAAGTAGGTCTGTTAGGGACTCTGAACAAGGCAACTGCATTCGCTCAAGACCTCCTTACTTTTTCAGGTCGGGATGACGCAGCTGGTTGGGACAACGCTTAAAGACTCCCTGAGATCCGAGATCGCAAACGCCCTCTGAGTGTTTGTCGATTTTTTATATTATTTTTATTAAAAATAAGGACTTAATATGTTTTCAGTATCTGTGTCACCATTTTCTGTTGCTACAACGGAGATCGTTCCCGCTTCTAGCCCGAGTAACGATTCTCAGTCTCAGTTGGTGTTATCTCCTGCGCGATTTCGCCTCACCATTCTGACCAACGATTCTCCATCCCCGTTAGCCTCTCCTCCTGCCCCTTCACGCTTCCGAATCGCTCTTCCTTCTCTCCACATCGAAGAGGAGCGTGTATCATCCCCCTCATCGGCGTCTATGGCATCCGTTGCCTCCATTGAGGTGTTTGATATCCCGCGTCAGCTGCCCACAACAACCCCCTTAGAAGCCTACTTACTCAAAAGAAAAAAAGGGATCAGGCGCATTTTAGGAGAGAGTCTGGGCAGTGGCGCGAGTGCGAGCGTCCATAAATTAGTTGCTGTAGAAGCGCGCTTTCCGACGCGTGGTAAGAAAAAAGAACCGGTGATTTATCAACCCATTGGCTCAAGACAAGAAGTCGTTAAGGTCTTCTTTGATTCTGGGAAAAATCACGTCAAGTTGGGAGGAAACGAGACAAAAAGGGCCTCCCTTTTAGCGCTCAAAGTCCGCCATCATAAGAATGTTCTTGGGGTGAATTGCGCATACGTGCAAGGACCTGACGGACAAGTACGGGCGATCGTCAGGGAGACGATGGATTCACTCACGCCGCAAGACACGCTCCTCGCTGAGGTATCCCCCTATTTCGAAGGACAGACCCTCTCCGATTACCCGAGAGCTAAAGAGGAAATCGTTCAGATCGCTAAACAAATTATTTTGGGTTTAAAACATCTCCGCAGACACGGCGTGATCCATCGGGACGTCAAGACAGATAATATTCTCGTCAGTAGCGACGGAAAAGTGAAGTTGATCGACTGGGGGATCGCGATCCACCAAGATCAAATGCCACGTACCCCCATCGGCACGATGAAGCACAAAGCTCCTGAGACTTTTTACCACGACCGAGTGCAGACGGTGCAAGCGGACGCCTTTTCTTTAGGGTCGACTTTATATGAGATCTATATTGGTCCAGGAAGGGTAGTTGCAGAGCCCGATGCGATTTTCTATAACCCTGAAGAAGATCGGAATTTAGAGGGCAATGAGCCAATGATAGCCTTAATCCGAGGGTTGTTGAATCCAGATCTGACAAAGAGAACGACCCTAGAAGACGCTGAAATTATGCTGCGAGGCATGCGACGTTGATGCGCATGGCGGGGAGCGGCTGCTGTTTTTTATGCGCCGTGACCCGCGGTTTCACAGCGACGGCGATGTGAAAAGAATGCCCGCCGGGCTTAGGCGTTAAAAAGTGGCGGCGGCGCAACTGCTCGAGTTCAGGAGAGTGCAATTTAAAAAACCACACTTGTTCCATTTCCGGCCAATCGGTCGGCCTTACCGAATAAAGTCCTTCTAGTTCAAAAGAGAATTCTTGCCCTAGTTCAGGGGGATTGTCCAAATAGTGAAAAGCAGCCTCTCTGGCGGGGACCACCGGGACGTGCGCTCCCATTTCATTAAAGAGGTGGAAGTAGGGGGGGCGGACGAGGTTGTAGGCTTGGAGATAGGGGATCAGGCTCAAAATGAACTGGTTGTCGATGTCGAGGTAGATGAGCCCCTGGGCATTTTGTCTCAGGGTCCCTTTCCCTTTGGAGATGAGGGAGCGGAGTAGGGGCGCCTTGTCCGGGACGGGGCGAGGTTTGGGGTTCTCTTGGGTCTCTACCAGCAAATACTCGATGGGGCGTAGAGCGCGGGTCTGAGAGAAGGGG
>CAIVVG010000066.1 GCA_903909295.1 uncultured Chlamydiae bacterium | reverse complement strand
ATCGGTTTGAAAATCGATCCGGGCTCGTAGCAGTCGGTGATCGCTTTGACGCGGGTGCATTCGAGAAGGGCGGGGTCGTTAAAATAATCGGCGTAGTGAGTGGGATCAAACGAGGGGATCTGCGCAAGGGCCAAAATCTCGCCGTTGTAGGGGTCCATCATCACCGCCCAACCCCCTTTGGCGTTCGCTGCTTGCACTCCCCTGGCCAACTCGGCCTCCACCACTGCCTGCAGGTAATGGTTGATCGTGAGGTAGATGTCGGCCCCATTTTCGGGTGTTTCTAAAACGACGCCGGTGTCAAGCGGATGGCGCGGGGAACGGGTGATCACTCTGCGGCCCGGCTTCCCTTGGAGGTAATGGTTGAATACGAGCTCCAGTCCTCCGGTGGGAATGGACTGCCCGGTTTTGGGATCGCGGTCGGCTTGGACTGTGTGGAGGACCGATCCGAGGAGGCTCCCGAAGGGATAAGACCGTTTGTAGTCGGAGACAAAAAAGAGGGCGTTCCGAACGAGCTTTTCTTGTTTAGCAAATCCGTTCCACCACGCTTCGATGGCGGCTCTCTGCGTCCGATCGAGCCAGGCGACGAGTTTGCGGCTGCGGCTTTTCCGGAAAAATTCGGGGCGGAGCCGCTGTTTTTGCTCGAGAGGAATGGGAAGGCGCGAGAGAAGCTCTTCGGCCATTTTTGCTTTGACAGGCTCGGGGATCGATTCAGGGTCGATCATCAGATGGAATTTCGGGACGTCGACCACAAAGGGCTGTTTTTCCCCGGGATGTCCTTTCTTGATCGAGGTATTGGAATAAAAAGAGCCGCGGACAAAGGGCTCAATGGCCACATACTGGTGTTGCGCCAAGGCGTAACGGGTCCACTTATCCCCTTCTACGATCTGAATTTGATAAAAGCGGACGATGAGCAGACAGAAAAGTGCTGCTAAACCGACGGAGAGGAGGGCGAGGCGTTTCATGGGAGGTCGTTGCTGGCAAAAGCTTCGGGAACGGTGAGGATCTCTTTCAATAAGGGGTGCCTGAGGTGGCCAAACTCAGGGCGGTGAGCGAGCTCGATCAAATGAGAGGGGCTCTCAAACCGATCCACCTCATAGGCCAAACGGCGGTTTTCTTCTCGGATGAGCTGCACCTCTTTTTCTACTTTTGGCAAGTGGATCTTCAGCTCGGTCAATTCGTTTTGTGCATTGAGGTACGAGTACAAACAAAGTCCGAACACTCCGAGACACAACGCCAATTGGATGAGCCACTTATTCATCACTTTCTACTCGTTCAGCCGCGCGCAATTTAGCGCTCCGCGACCGGGGGTTTATCTTGCTCTCTTCTTCCGTCGGACCGACCGGCTTTTTCGTAAGCACCTTCCAACCTTCTCGGTCAGAGCGGAGGAGGTTTTTCACAATCCGGTCCTCCAGACTATGAAAAGAGATCACTGCGATCCGCCCTCCTACAGCTACGTGCTCCATCGCCGCCTGGATGCCCTTTTCTAACTGGCCGAGTTCATCGTTCACCACGATGCGCAAGGCCTGAAATACCAGCGTCGCTGGATGGAGGCGCCCTTTAGTGGCCACCGGGAACACGATATCGACCAATTCTTTGGTCGTACGGATCCTTCTTTTCTTCCGCGCTTCTACAATGGCCTTCGCCACCTGTCTCGAGCGCCGCTCTTCTCCGTATTCGAAGAAGATCCGAGCCAACTCTTTTTCCGAAAAGCGGTTCACGATCTCTTCTGCCGTGAGCTCCCCTTCCGGGTCCATGCGCATATCGAGAGCGGCTTCCCCTCGGAAGCTAAATCCCCGCTCCTTTTCATCGAGCTGCATGGAGGAGACCCCCACATCGATCAAAAAACCGTCGACGGCAGAGACCTTTTTCTCCTTTAAGATCCGAGGCAAATCGGCATACGCCCCTCGAATCAATTCCACTTTTTCCCCCCAAGGCGCCAAGTGGCGTTTAGCCAGCTCTAAGGCGACAGGATCCCGATCGCAACCCAGGTACCGCTCAATTTCGGGGTGGGCCTCGAGAAGGGCGCTCGCATGGCCGCCCGCTCCCAAAGTCCCGTCAAAAAAAGTAGAGAGTTCCCTCCCCTCAAATACAGAGAGGACCTCCCGCAATAATACCGGGATATGCTTCATTACATTACTTCGTCGTAGAAAAGTACACGGGGTTCACCGCTGCGGTCGCTGCAGACGGAGTTTCAGGGCTCACTGGAGCCTCGTTTAAGAGAGCAAATGCCTCTTCGGTCATTTTAGCCAGATCCATCTCGGCGCTTGCGCCATTCAACAGATTGCGTAAGTTTTGGTTATAGATATCTTCGGGCCACAGCTCAATTTTATCCATTACCCCTGCGACGACGATCGCTTTACCGATCCCCACCGCATTTTTAAGACTCTGTGGCAAAGCCACGCGTCCTACTTTATCACACTCTGTTGGGTGCAGCGTAGAGAAAAAAACGGTGAAGAACTTTTGGAATTTGGCGACGTGCTGATTCTGACGGAATTTCGCCACGATCTGGTCGATCGCGCTCTTTCTATAGATGCATAAACAGCCACCCAACCCCAAACCGATGACAAATTCACATTTCCCCTCTTCCACAAGGCCGTAGCGCATCGACTGAGGCAAGACAAAACGCCCTTTCTCGTCGAGCTTAGCTACTGAAGAGCCACTGAAGAAGAACCCACTCATTTAGACTTTCCCACGTTCTCCCACATGTTAGCCACGAAATCAAAATCTACGCAATCCCTTTTCTTAAACACTTTTTTGGAAGCCCTCCTAAACCTCTTTGGCTTCAGACTTTTAAGTGCCGAAAAAATCTTTTCAGACCGTTGTGGGAATTTGTGGGAAACTTGTTCATAAGGTGTGTTTAGACTCCCTTAAAAATAGGTATTATATATTTCATTATAAGGTATTTGCGGCAGGGTGTGGGAGACTGTTTACAAAAAAGGGAGAGCAAAAAAAGGGGACACTGCTAGAATACGGAAGAGGGAGAACTCCATGTCCACCAATAAAACACGCACCGTCGCCGATCTAGGAATCGAATCTTCTATCCGTTACGCCAAGGATATGGAGCTGCTCGACACACGCATTGTTCAAGACTCGCAGTTCATTCCGCAAAAAACCGAGACTTCTGTCCTCAAACCTTATATTCCCACGGAGTTTGAGCACCTCTTCCAAGTGGGCAAAGCCACCACCTGGGCCCTCTTTGCCCCTCCGGTGGGAATTTCTGGCCAAAACCTCTTTACTTACCAACTCATCCCCTCTCTCGGCGGCTATGAGAAGACCGAAGAAGATTCAGATCGACTCACGAGTTTAGAGGATGTGCTCAAAAAGCCCTTTGCTAGAAAGCAACAAGGCGAATCCAGCGACCATGAAAAGGAAGATGAAGAGCGGGAGCGGAAAATCTTGCTCCATTTGCTCCAGTGCATCGACCGGTTGAACAAGACCTTATTGTTCATCAATTCCAGACGCAACCAGTACCAAAGAGGATAAGCGATGAGTCAGATTCCGTGGCAAGAAGTACTTGGATGGGGACACAAAGAACTCACCGATCTCCGCTACGTCGCCTACGCCTACATTCAGCAAGGGATTTACGACGTCGCCCTCACCGTTTTTGAAGCGCTCGCCGTCCTCACTCCCCCCACCGCCTACGATTTCCAAACGATGGGAGCCGTCTACCTCCAACTCGGCAACGGCCTCAAATCCCTCGAGTACCTCGACAAAGCGCTCAAAATCGAGCCCAGCCACCTCCCCTCCCAGCTCAACCGCGCCAAAGCCCTCTTCTTGCTCGGCTACCGAAAACAAGCGCTGAACCAAACCATCGAACTCGAAAAATGCAACTCTCCTGAGATCGCATCGCAAGCTGCCGCTCTGACACTCTCCTACCGTTGAGGGAGCTTCACCGCAGAGGCGCAGAGAACGCGGAGAAAAATAAAGAATCAATGGCACTTCCTCTGCGATCTTTGCGTTCTCCGCGTCTCTGCGGTCATTTTTGGAATCCCTTGGGTCCCTTGATTTTTTACTCTAAGCTTGGTAACCTCACACCATGCTCGACTGTGAAATCAAAAACGGCTGGACCCAGTTTCTCGAATTCATCGAGAACCGTTGCAGCTCTGCGGAATTTGAAAACTGGATCGCTCCCATTCGCCTCGTAGAAGGCTCCCATGAAGAAGTGATTCTCGAAGTGCCGAATGTTTTCGTGCAAGAGTATCTGTTAGACAATTTCAAAGAAGTCCTCTGCAATTTCTTACCGCTCCGCGGCTCAGGCGAACCCGCCATCCGCTTTTTGATTATGACAGAGGCGAAGGCCGAAGTCCCCGCCGCTGTTGCAGCTCCCGCTGAAGAAACTTCGCCCCAAACACTCAAGCTCAATACCCTCTATGTCTTTGATAATTTTATCGAAGGCCCCTCCAACCAGTTTGTGAAATCGGCCGCTTTGGGAGTCGCCGCGAGGCCGGGCAAATCGTACAATCCCCTCTTCATCCACGGCGGCGTCGGCTTGGGAAAAACCCACCTGCTCCACAGCATCGGCCATTACGTCTGCGAACACCACAAAAAGCTCCGCATCCAGTCGATCACCACCGAAGCATTCATCAACGACATCGTCGACCACCTCCGCAACAAATCGATCGACAAGATGAAACGGTTTTACCGCAACCTCGACGTCCTCCTCGTCGACGATATCCAGTTTTTACAAAACCGCCTCAACTTCGAAGAAGAATTTTGCAACACCTTTGAGACACTGCTCAATCAAGGCAAACAGATCGTGATCACCAGCGATAAGCCCCCCGGCCAGCTCAAGCTCTCCGAGCGGATGGTCGCTAGGATGGAGTGGGGCCTCGTCGCCCACATGGGCGTCCCCGACCTAGAGACCCGCGTCGCCATCATCAAGCACAAATCTGAGCGGCGCGGCCTCAACATCCCCAACCAGATCGCCTTTTACATCGCAGAACACATCTACAACAACGTCCGCCAGATCGAAGGAGCCATCAACCGCCTCTCCGCCCACTCGCGCCTCCTCTCGACCCAACTCAATGAAGAGATCGTCGAAAAAATCTTGAGCGAGATGTTCCAGAGCAGCGCCCCCAATCAAAAAATTTCCGTCGAAGAAATCTTAAAAAGTGTAGCCACCGTTTTTGAAGTGCGTATTTCAGAAATTAAGGGAGAATCGCGCCACAAAGAAATTGCGCTCGCGCGCCAAGTAGCGATGTATTTAGCCAAAGAGCTCATCGACGATTCCCTAATGAAAATCGCCTCCTCCTTCGGAGGGAAAACTCACTCTACTCTACTTCATGCGTGGAAAAAAATCACCGATCAGATTCAGATCAATGAAACGCTGCGCCGCCAAGTCCAAATGGTGCGGCGCAACATAGAAACTTAAATCGAGTACTCAGAAGAAGGAGAGGCAGTCTCTGTCTCAGCTTCTACAACAGGAGACACAGACTCTTCTGTCGTCTCTACTGGTTTAACAGGTTGCGCTGTGAAGTGATTCCACGCCGCTTTAGCAACAAAGACAGTGAAAACAGCTGCAGCAGCTACGAGAGCCGCTTTTCCAGCCAACTTCAAGCAGTCATTGCGGAACACAGTTTGAGCTTCTGAGAGACGTCCCATTTGATCATTGAAGTGACCTAAACGCTTCCCGTGGACCCCTAACGCTGCCGTCAGTTCGGCATCAGGAAATCTGAACTTTTCCTCAACCAATACTTTCGTATAAGCTCTGGACTGATTCAACGAGAACAGCGCTTCTGCTACATCTTTTTTCTTGAGCTGCATAAACTCTCTATTCGGCAGAGCAGAAACTATTTTAGTCTTAGCAGTATACGATGCTTGCGCACGCATAGCCTTAGCAGCGATAGCCGCTGAAGCCACTTTAGGACTCGAGCAATCATACGCGTTGATACCATACCCTACAGCAAGGGCGGCGCGATTAGCAACATAGTTAAATATTGATGACATAGTTTTCTCCGTTAATTCAGTTCATAAAAGTCTT